>NZ_DAIRTR010000029.1:0-27640 GCF_036803785.1 Pelomicrobium sp.
GCCTGGAGGATGGGGACGTGGTGGAGCTGCACACTTAGAGGGCCCCACGCTGCCCAGTGCCTAGGGTCGAACCGTTGCTTCTGGCAGGGAAGGGATAGGCTGCCCAGCGGCCCTTTCGATATCATCTTCGCTGATTCTCCCACGTATCGGAGAGCGCGATGAAACTGTATTACAGCCCAGGAGCCAGCTCCATGGCCCCCCACATGATCTTGCGGGAAGCGGGCTTTTCCTTCGAGCTGGAGAAGGTGGACCTGGCCGCCGGAAAAACCGCCGCGGGGGAGGACTATCGCCGGATCAACCCGAAGGGCTACGTGCCCGCCTTGGTGCTGGACGACGGGGAGCTCCTCACCGAGTCGGCGGTGATCCTCCAGTACCTGGCGGATCTCAAGCCGCAGACCCACTTGGCCCCCCCATTGGGCACTCGGGAGCGCTACCGCCTCATGGAGTGGCTCAACTTCATCGCCACGGAAATGCACAAGCCACTGGGCGCCCTCTTTCACCCCAAGATCACCCCGGAATGGCGGGAAAACCAGCTCGCCTTGTTCAGCCGGCGCTGCGATTTCCTGGAAGGGCAAATGGGCACCCGGGCATACTTGATGGGCGACCGCTATACGGTGGCAGACGCCTACCTCTTCACCATCCTCCATGGGGCTGATGTCCTCCAGGTAGACATGGCGAGGTGGCCGGCGCTCCGGGGATACATGGCCCGGGTGGCGGAGCGGCCGGCAGTGAAGGAAACCCTGCGGGTGGAGGGCTTGATGCCGTGACGGGCGCGGGCGAAGCGCAGGCGTCCCGGCGGCGGAGCCACCCGGCCGGGCACCGGACGCGGAGGAGAGTTCCATGCTGACGGCCTTCAGGCGCTGGATGCAAGCCGGCCAGGACGCTCCCGCCCTCTCGGGCGGCGGGGCGGCCCAGCAGCGGGAGTTGGCTGCGACCGTGGCCGGGTTCGCGGCCGAGCTGATGCGGGTGGACCTACAGGCGCAGCCGGAGGAGCGGGCCGTGGCGGCGAAGGTCTTGGCCCCCCTCTTCGCCTTGGAGCCCCAGACCATCGACGGTCTGCTGGCGGAGGCGGGGGACCGGTCGCGGCGGTTCGCTTCCTACTACGGGCCGCTCTCCCTCCTCAAGCGCCGTTGGGGCCCTGCCGAGCGGGTGGCCTTCATCGAAGCCCTGTGGCGCATCGCCTACGCCGACGGCCAACTGGACCCCTACGAGGATCACTTCGTGCGCAAAATCGCTCATCTGCTTTATGTATCCAATACCGACTGCATCCTGGCGCGCAACCGCGCCCGAGCCGGATGAATCAACTGGGAGAACAGCTCTATGATCGAAAACTGCAAAGACGCGAGCCAAAACACCCGACGCCGCCTTCTCCACCGCCGTCGCCGAGGCCTGCGCCACGGGCCGTTTCTCCGAGCCTGAGGACGGACTCGCCGCGTCGGATGGAGGTCCTGCGGCTGCCGCACGGCCTCGTTTTGGCCGTGCTGGGTCTTGCCTGCGCCGCCGCCGGACACCAGATCTGGACGCAGGGCCGGCCCGTGCCCCTGCCCGACGGGCCGGCTCCGCCCTTTGACTGCGTCTCCTATACGCCCTTTCGCCTCCCGGGGGAAAGCCCCTTCGACCCGAATGCCCGGGTCTCCCGCGCTCGCGTCGAAGCGGACTTGACCTTCCTGTCTACCCGATTCCGGTGCGTGCGCACGTACTCGGTCAGTCAAGGGCTCGCGCAGGTGCCCGCCGTGGCCGAGACGCTGGGCATGCAGGTGCTGTTGGGCGTATGGCTCGGGCGCGATCGGGAGGAAAACGAGCGGGAGCTGGCCCTGGGGCTGCGCACCGCCAACGCCCATCCCGCCACGGTGCGGGCCGTGATCGTAGGCAACGAGGTACTGCTGCGCCGGGAACTGCCCGAGGAAGTCTTGCGCGCCTACCTCGAGCGGATGCGGGCCGCCACGCCCCTTCCCGTCACCTACGCCGACGTGTGGGAGTTCTGGCTCCGGCACCCCTCCCTGGCCCAGACCGTATCCTTCGTCACCATCCACATCCTGCCCTACTGGGAAGACGACCCCGTGGGCATCGAGCGAGCCGTTCCCCACGTACAGTGGGTCTATGACCAAGTGCGGGCCGCCTTTCCCGGACGGGAAATCTTCATCGGGGAAACGGGCTGGCCCAGCGGGGGGCGCCAGCGCCAGGAGGCGGTTCCCAGCCGAGTCAACCAAGCCCGCTTCGTCCGGGAGTTCCTCTCCTTCGCCCACCGTTCGGGAGTGGGCTACAACCTGATCGAGGCCTTCGACCAGCCCTGGAAGCAGCGGCTCGAGGGGACGGTGGGAGCCCATTGGGGCCTGTACGACGGGGCGCTGCGGCCCAAGTTTTCCCTACAAGGCCCAGTGGCAGAGGATCCCCACTGGCGCCTCGGTTTCTGGGCCGCTGGAGGCTTCGCCCTGGCTTTCTCCCTCCTCGCCTGGTTCGGCCATCCGCGGCCGGGGGGACGGGGACTGCCGATTCTCGCCCTGGCGGGCTTTGCGAGCGGTGCGGTCCTGGCAGCCCCGCTCCGACACCTGGTCGCGACCCATCGGGACCCGTTGGAATGGGCCTTGATCGTCAGCCTCACGGCTTTAGCACTGGTCACCGTCCTCACCCTGGCCTACGGGCTCGCCCGGTGGGCGGGCCGCCGGGAACCGATCGCGCCGCCCGCTTCTCTCCTCCCCCTCCTGCGCTCGCCGACGCTGGCGGGCGACGGCCTGGGGCTTCTGCGCTTCGTTTGGCTCTTCGCCGCCTCGGGGGTGGCGCTCCTCCTCGTCTTCGATCCCCGCTACCGGGACTTTCCCCTGGCCCTGTTCGGGCCGCCTGCCCTGGGCTTTCTGCTCCATGCCCTGGCTGCCGGCCTCGAGGATTGGCGCTTCTGGCCCCCGGCGGAGCGGGAAGAAGCGCTGCTGGCGACCTGGCTCGCCGCCTCCGCCCCCCTCATCGTGGCGAGGGAAGGGCTCGCCAACGGGAGTGCGCTCCTTTGGGGAGGCCTCAGCCTGGCTCTGGCGGCGGCGGTGCTCGCCCCCCATGCCGTCGCCCGGCGTGGGGCCCGCGCCCGTCGTCCGAGCGAGCACCAGAACGCCCAGTAGAAACCCCACCGCCCCAGCCTCAAAGCAGTACAGGATCAACCCAGCGAGCCCGAGCGCCGCGGCGGTCCAGGCGATCCCCGGCCGCGGGAGCACGACCGCCAGCGCCCCGGCCACGAGCGCCCCATACCCCAGACCGTAGCCGGAAAAGGTGGCGATGACGGCCCGGCGCACGGCGCACCACCAGGGTCCCGGCCCGCCGTCGCACACATGGGCGATGGCGGCAGGCTCCACCAGTCCATAGCGGGCGGCGGCGGCGAGCAGCCCCACCACGACGATGGCGCCCCACGCGAATAAAGCTTTCCCCATGCAATCGATGCCCGCGCCCGGCTTCGGTGCCCTGTCTGTGCCGCTGGGGCTCCAGCATAGGGCATGCGCCTGGCTGGAAGAAAGCCCCAGTCCGCCCCCACCGATCGATGCGCCGGGCGAAAAATCCGATAAAATTCGCGCCGCCTCGCGTTTTACGATTCCTCCGGGCTGTCGTCCCGAGGCGACATGCGTTCGCCATGACGAGCCGTACTGTTGTCCCCTGGCGACGACGATTCCGTGGTCCCATGACGAGAAGGGCCGTAAGTGCGCGTGGCATAATAGGCCTATGGCATGCAGGCATGAACCCTGCTAGCTACGAGGGCGCTCGCGACGCAGCGAGGAGCCGATCCGCCGTGGTGGCGGGTCACGCACAAGAACCATTCGGAGGGCCCGGCAGAGATGCCGGGCCTCTTGTTTGCCAAAGGGTGAATGTGAAAAACGACGCCTTGATCTTGTCCCCCCGAAAGCCGGTGCGCACGCTCGTCCCGGCCATCCTCATCGCCCTGCTAATCGCGTCCCTCAACTACGGGCTGTGGGCCTATTTCAACCGGCCTCTCGTCGCGCCCGCGGAATTCGACGGCCGCGTCCGGGGGATGGCCTACAGCGCCTTCCAGCGCCATCAGAGCCCCCTGGAGAACCGTTATCCCTCGGAGGCCGAGGTGGCTGCCGATCTGCGGTTGCTCGCCCGCCACACCGAGCGCATCCGCATCTATACCGCGACGGAAAACCCGATGCTGCCCCGGCTCGCCCGGGAAGCAGGGCTTAAGGTCACCGCCGGCGCCTGGCTGAGCCGGGACCGAGAGCGCAACCTGCGGGAGATCAACGCCCTCGTCTCCGCGGCGAGGATTCACCGCCATCTGGACCGGGCCATCATCGGCAACGAGACCCTGTTGCGGGGCGACCTCGGTGTGAAGGAGCTGGTGGGCTACCTCAAGGCGGCCAAGCGCAGGCTAAAAATTCCCGTCTCCACTGCTGAGCCCTGGCACGTCTGGCTCAAATACCCAGAGCTCGCCCGGCACGTGGACTTCATCACCGTGCACCTGCTGCCCTACTGGGAAGGGGTGCCCGTGGAAGCGGCGGTGGAGTTCGTCTTTCTGCGGCTGGAAGAGTTGCGGCGCAAGTTCCCCAATAAGCCCATCGTCATCGGCGAAGTGGGTTGGCCTAGCCACGGGGACCGGGTCCGCCAGGCCCTCGCCTCCACCGCCCACCAGGCTCAGTTCGTGCGGGCCTTTCTCGCCCGGGCTCGGGATCTTCCGCTGGAATACTACTTGATGGAGGCCTTTGACCAGCCTTGGAAGGGGGCCGAAGAAGGACGGGCGGGAGCCTACTGGGGCCTCTTCCACGCCGATCGCACCCCCAAGTTTCCCTTGAGAGGCCCGATAACCGAGGATGCCCACTGGCCCGAGAAAGCCCTCGCCGCCTCCCTCCTCGCCTTTCCCTTCATGCTCTGGTTCGCCGCCGCTTTCCGGCGCTTCCGTCTGTCGGGGCGGCTGTTCTTCGCTGGGCTGATCCAGGCCGCGGCGGCCCTCCTGGTGTGGCTGGTCGCCATGCCTTTCGAGTTCTACCTGAAACCCCTCGACTGGGCCATGCTGGCGCTGCTGGCGCCCGCCTTTCTCGCCATGGCGGCCATCCTCCTGGCCAACGGCTTCGAGTTCACCGAGGCGCTGTGGCGCGAGCGCTGGCAGCGCAGTTTCGGCCCCCGGGAGCTTGCCCCCGAACAGGCGCAGCCCTTCGTCTCCATCCACCTCGCCTGCTGCAACGAGCCGCCGGAGATGGTGATCTTGACCCTCAACAGCCTGGCCCACTTGGATTACCAGAACTTCGAGGTGTTGGTGATCGACAACAACACCCGGGACGAGGCCTTGTGGAAGCCGGTGGCCGCCTGGTGCGAAAAGGCCGGACCCCGCTTTCGCTTCTTTCACCTGCCCCAATGGCCGGGGTTCAAGGCCGGGGCGCTCAATTTCGCCTTGCAGCAGACCGATCCCCGGGCCGAGGTAGTAGGGGTAGTGGATGCAGACTATGCGGTGAGCCGCACCTGGCTCTCAGCGCTGATTGGCCACTTCCTGGAGCCCCAAGTGGCCGTGGTGCAGGCGCCCCAAGCCCACCGGGACTTCGAGTCTAACTTTTTCCAGCGCATGTGCAACTGGGAGTTCGAGGGCTTCTTCCGCGTGGGCATGCACCATCGCAACGAGCGCAACGCCATCATCCAGCACGGCACCATGACCTTGATCCGCCGCAGCGCCCTAGAGCGGGTGGGCGGCTGGGCCGAGTGGTGCATCTGCGAGGACGCGGAGCTGGGCCTGCGCCTCATGCGGGCGGGCTACGAGACCCGCTACGTGGACCGGGTGCTGGGCCGGGGCCTGACGCCGGCCGACTTCAAGGCGTTCAAGGCGCAGCGGCTACGCTGGGCCTTCGGCGCCATGCAGATCCTCAAGGGCCATTGGTCCGCCTTGACCGGCAAGAGCCCTTTGAGCGCCGGCCAGCGCTACCACTTCCTAACCGGATGGTTTTCCTGGTTCGCCGACGCCCTGCACTTCGCCTTTGCCCTGACCTCCCTCCTCTGGACCATCGGCATGTTGGCGGCACCTAAGCACTTCACCCTGCCCCTAGACCTTTTCCTCATCCCGGTGCTCGCCTTTTTCGCCGCCAAGGCTCTGTTCGGTCCGGTGCTGTATGTGGCGCGGGTGGACTGCGGCTGGCGCGACATCCTGGGCGCATCCCTCGCCAGCATGGCCCTGTCCCACGCCATCGCCCGGGGTGTCTTTCAGGGCCTCATCCAGAAGCGAGGGGTATTCGTGCGCACGGCGAAAAGCTTCCACAACCGCGGGCGCTTCGCCGCCATCCTGGGCGTGGTGCGGGAGGAGCTGCTGATGCTCGTCGCCTTGAGCCTGGGGGCGGGGTTGACCCTCTGGGGCCTGGGCGGCGAGCGGGAGGCCTCTCTCTGGGCCGCGATCCTGGCTGCTCAGGCCGTGCCCTATGGGGCGGCGCTGCTTACTGCGACCATTTCTGCCCGGGCTGGCCGCACCGCCCGGCAGGGCGCCCAGCCCACGCCCGAAGGCGCCCCGGTGGGGCGCATCGAGCCGGCGGGCCCGGTAAGGGAACGGGCCCAGGCCTGAATCAGCCCGGCGGGGCGAGGCGGACCGCCTCGCCGGCCCCACTGCCTGTCCCCGAGGGCCGGCGCCGCCCGTGGACCGAGGCCAGGTAGCGGGCGATGATTTGCTGCTCGGTGGCCATACGCCGGTCCGCGGGATAGGGATAGCGCAGGATGAGGTGGATCTTGTCCACGTCGGGCAGGGCCACCGCCACCCGAGGCTCGGCCGAAGGCATCATGATGAAGCGCTCCCCCTCCATCTCCCGGATGGCAGCCTCCGCCGGCGCGACGAAAGCGCTACACACCTCCCGCGCCGCCTGCTCTAGCGCACTCTTCAACGCCTCCACGTCCTCGCCGGCCCCCACAGGAACGGTGAGCAGCCCGATCTGGTAGCGCCCGATCCGGGAGAGGTTCTTGAGGGGATGGGTGAGGTAATAGGCGTTGGGAAACTGTATCAGCCGCCCGGTCAATTGGTGCTGCTGACCCACTTCCAGCACCGTGGTGGAGAGCAGGGTTTGATCCACCACTTCGCCTTTCACGTCGTGGATCTCGATGATGTCGCCGAAACGAAACGCCCCCGAGGTAGTGCGGTAGACATAGCCAAGCACCGAGACGAGGAGCTCCTTGGTGGCGAGCACCACCGCCACGCCCAGGGCCACCAGGGACAAAGCGGCGGCGCGCAGCTCGGATCCCCAGACGAAGATGAGCGCCACCACGGCGAGCAGGAAGGAGGCGTTGCGCCAGAAGACTGAGGTGCGCAGCTTCGTCTCCCGGGACATCTGGACACGGCTGCGCAGGATCCAGGAAATGGCAAAGTTCGCCAGCAAGACCCCGGCTAGGATGACCAGGGTAGCGAGGATTTCGTGGCGCAGCAGCGTGTCCATCGGGCGCTCGGAAGACATCACATTCTACAGGGTCAGCCGGCGCGGAATCGCTCCCGCAGCAAGCGGCGCGGCACCTCGAAGTCCAGGAACAAGAACTGATCCTCGGGATCGCGGGCGAAGCCTGCAGTACGGGCGCAGGGCCACTCGGCCGCGGTCAACCCTTCCGGCACCAGGGCGTGCTTCTTGCGCGGATCGAGCAACAGAATCTCGCCGGCCGCATGCCGTACCGCTCGGCTTTTCCCGTCCACGATCCCGAGCCGCCCGGAGTGGGCCACCACGATCACGAAGTAGACGTCGGGATAGTTGCGCGCGTCGTCGTGGAGGCTGACCGGGCCCGCCCCCTGCACGGTGAAGCGCTCCAGACTGAACGCCTCCGTCGGCAGCCCTAGCGCCTCTCGCAGCTCGGCCCGCAGCCCCTCCACGAAGCCCAGGGTCAAGCCGGCGCGCACCGGATCGAGGCTGCGGGTCTCATCGAAAGGGAACCCCTCCGGGCAAAGGGTGCGGGCCTGCTCGAACAGGGCTTGCAGCTCGGCGTGGCGGCCATGGAGGCGAGCACCGGTCCGAAGCAACGTCGGGTAGCGGGTGGCCATGGGAAGATGCCAGGGTTATCGAAAAGAAGCCGGTTCCAGGACTCAGGCAGCGCGGTTTGCTTGGTCTAGGCGGCCGGCAGCTGCGCATGATGGCTTGTTCGCCTCGCGCCTGACAAGGCGGCTGCAGCCGCACCCGCCCTCTCCGTCCTTCCTGCCCAGGGCGTAGGGTCATCCCCGCGGACCGGGCATCCGGCGGAGGGGGACGCCTTGCAGCGCGGTGGCAACGCGATGGGCCAAACACGCTAGACCTGCTCATCGCCCTCGTCGTCATGGTGAACCTGAGGTCCCCTCCCAGCGGTTCTGGCAGATCGCCCTGCTCTCCGGTGCCGGGGTCGGATCGCCTCTGGTGCTGCGCTGGCTGGAGGAGCAGACCCATCTCTGATCAGCGCTCGCCGCCCTGGTGGTCCTTCTCCTGATGGCGCCCCTGTTGCTCTCTGTCCGGACGCGAGGGTCAGCGCCCAGGATGGGTTTCCAGGCAAGGAGCTCGCGCTCGAGGTCCTCAACTTGGCGGTCATGGCAGCCATCTCCACGGCGTCCGCGGTGGCGGCAGTGCGTTTGCTTTCGGCCTGGCGCAGGGTGCCCCTGGGGTTAGTGGGGTTAGTGGCGCTGTGTCTTGCACGCCGGGCTCGGTCAACCCCGCGCCCGCTCTACCCATGTCCCATGAATGAACCGATCGGGCCTTGCGCCGTTGCAGTACGACGCAACGGCCCACCCTGCGCAGGCGTCACACAAGGATCCAGCAGACGTGGCCCGCGGCTCAGAGGCCCGCCGCCGGGCTGGTGTAGCGGCTGTGGATGAAGTCGATTTCCGCCAGCAGATCCTCGTCCAGCCTCACTTCCGCGGCGGCCAGGTTTTCTTTGAGCTGCTCGAGGGTGGTGGCACCGATAATCGTGGACGCGGTGAACCAGCGGCTGCGCACGAAAGCAATGGCTAGGTGGGCCGGACGGATGCCCGCCCGCTTCGCGAGCGCCGCGTATTCCTCTGCCGCGGCCACTACGCCCGGCCGGCGGTAGCGCTCGCCGAAGTCGGGAAAGAGGGTGAGGCGCGCCTGGGGCGGCCTCGCGCCCCAGGCGTATTTGCCAGTGAGCATCCCCATGGCGAGGGGGCTATAGGCGAGCAAGGCCATTCGCTCCCGGAAACAGGCTTCCGCGAGATCTCCTTCGAAGGTGCGACAGACCAGGTTGTAGCAGTTCTGGATGGCAATGGGACGGGCGAGGCCATGGTGACGGGCCAGGTGACTGAACTCGCACACTCCCCAGGCGGTTTCGTTGGAAAGCCCCCAATAGCGGATCTTGCCCGCCCGCACCAGGGCGTCCATGGCCTCGATCTGCTCCAGCATCGGGGTTGCCTGTCTTTCCTTGGTCGGGTCGAACCGGGCGTTGCCGAAAAGTGGCACGTTTCGTTCCGGCCAATGGATCTGGTACAGGTCGATATAGTCGGTGCGCAGCCGCCGCAAGCTCGTGTGGGCCGCCTCGAAGATGTTGGCCCGGGTGAGCTGGGTGCGTCCGCCACGGACCCACTCCCGCCGGCCGGGCCCCGCCACCTTGGTGGCGACGATGACCCGGTCCCGGGGCATCCGGGCGAGCCAGGTGCCCAGGTACGCTTCACTGCGCCCTTGGGTACGGGGGCCCGGCGGGACGGGATACATTTCCGCCGTATCGATGAAGTTGACCCCGTGATCAAAGGCAAGATCGAGCTGCAGGTGGGCTTCGGCTTCCGTGTTCTGCTCACCCCAGGTCATGGTGCCGAGGGCGAGCTCGGAGACGATGAGGTCGCTGTCCGGCAGAGCGTGGTAGCGCATCGTGGATCATAAAATTTTAAACCGCACCGGGAGGAGAATGGCCTTGCCCGCCGAGGCAGGATTCAAGGCATCGAGCCGACCCACGGCCTTGAGCGCCGCCTCGTCCAGCAGGGGATGGCCCGAGGTGCTGGCGACCGAAGCGCCCACGATGCGCCCGCCTTCCCCGAGCTCCACCAGGAGCACCACCTCCCCTTCCAATCCCCGCCGCAAGGCCTCCGGCGGATAGAGCAGCACCTCCGACAGCCGCTCCAGCGTTTCGCCCAGTTGCGCCGTCGGCAACCATTGCGCCTGTATCGACCCTTTTTCCGGTGAGGGCTCAGGAGCACGAGGCTGGGACGGGATCTTGCGGGGCGGCTTCCTCCCCGGCGGCTCCAGCGGGTCGTGCGGCGCTTGGGACCGGACATCGGTCTGGGGAAGTGTCTGGGGAGAAGGCAAGGGTTCGAGCCAGGCCGTGAGCATCGGAGGCCGTGCCAGGGGCTCCTTTACGGTACCCACTGGGGCCGGGTCAAAGCGCGCCAGCACTAGGGCATGGAGGGCGGCGGAGGCCCCGAGCGCCCAACCGAAGCTCGTCCATGGGCGAGCCATCAGCGTCTCCCCAGCCAGTCCAGTCCACGGGGATCCCGAGTGATTCGCGGCACGTGCCCTACCCCTTTCTTTTGACAATCGGGCATCATTTCTCAACTATGGAGACCTTTCCTGTGGGATGGCAAGCCCCGGATGATGCTGCCTGAGCGCCCGAGTCACTGGCTCGCCGCCGCGGCGCTCGCCGCCCTGCTCGCCAGCGGGCCCGCCGCGACAGCGGAGCTGCCCGACCCAGTGCGATTCGGTGTCGCCATTGAAATGGGCGATCTTGCCTCCGCTTCCGCCTGGCTGGACGGGGGGCTCCCGCCGGATTTCATGGCAGATCGCATCGGCACCGGGCTTATGATCGCTGCCTGGGAGGGCAACATTCCCATGATGGCTCTGTTCCTCTCCCGGGGCGCCGACATCCACAAGACCAACCGGTTCGGCGAGCAGGCCCTCATGCATGCCGCTTGGAAAGGCCGGCTGGAGGCCGTGCGGTGGCTGCTGGATCGGGGCGCCCGGGTCAATCGGGACGGGCGCGAATGGTCGGCCCTCCATTACGCGGTGTTCGCCGGTCACGAGGCCGTGGCGAGACTCCTCATCGAGCGGGGCGCAGACGTGAACGCCCGCGCCCCCAATGGCTCTACCGTGCTGATGATGGCCGCCCGAGAAGGGCACGAGGGGCTTGCTCGGATGCTGCTCGAGCACGGCGCCGATCCTCGCGCGGTCAACGAGCGGGGCGAGGATGCGTTCGCGTGGGCCATGCGTCACGGGCACCTGCGCATCGCCCAGCGGGTGGCGGGAGCAGAGCGCTTCGCCCAAGCAGTGCGGCAGCCTCCCGGCAGCTTCGGCACGGCGATCCGTTCGGTGCCCTTGTCGCCCCGTATCGAATCCCTGCTTTCGGAAATGCGGCTCAACGAGGCCCTCGGCCACCTCACCCCAGAGGCGAAACGGGACTATCTCGCCGCCATCGAGCGCCTGCGCCGGGAGGAGGAGGCCCAAGCAAGAGCGCAAGCCCAGCCGCCTCCGGAACCCAAGGGAATCGAAATCCGTGCGAGGCGCGAGCAACCGCACCGTCAGGAAGCGGTACTGATCGACGAGCGGGGTCAAGAGTGGCCGCTTCCCTGAAATCCAAGCAGACCACGCCAGACTCCCGCTCGAGCAGGGGCCATCCTTTCGTGCTGATGCCCGGGGATGGGCGGGGAAGCCTTCGCCTGGGGCGCCGTGCCCTCCGGCAGGATCAGCTTAAAGTAGGGCGCCATCGCCGCTTGGCCGAGCGCAACGTAAGCCGGCGCCGGCCCTCCTTTGGGCCCTAGGCTGCGGATGTACCGATATAGGGCCCGCAGATCGGCATCGCTCATATCTCGCAGGGTAAACCAGAGCAAGGGAGGACGCATGGGGCTGCGGGCGCGGGTCATCCATTCCTTTTCCAACATGGCCTGGACCGCGAGCCTCAGGTTGGCAAGATAGGGGGGTGCCCCACGGTCCCTGAAATCTCACTGGGCTGCCAGCCACTCGCTTTTCGGCACCTGGCCGGCCGTTTCTGGGGAGTGGGGCGTGTGGCAGTCGTTGCAGCTTCCTACGACCACCAGATAGCTCCCCGTTCCAGGTCCCGCTTTGCGGCCGCGGTCTCGCCTGCGGCACTCCCGCTCATCCCCACGGCCGTGGACAACGCGAGCAGCGCCCGTCCGAGCCATTTTCCATCCATGCCCGCCTCCTATGCCTGGACCGATGCGGCACCGCGGCGCGGCGCTCCCAGAGGTGCAAGGATAGGAGCACCCGCGGGGATGGGATCCTAAATCTTGCCTCACCAAACACTAAGAATTTCCTAACGGCGCGACTCCCGTCCGGGCGCGCGGCTCTCAGCGGAGGGCTGGGCCAGCTCCGCGGCGAGCGCCTCCAGCGCCCGGACCCGGGCCGCGGTTCGCACATATTCGCAATTGAGATGCATGGCGCGCTGCACTTGCGCGGCGGCGAAGGGCGTCGCCTGCAGCTCGCAGTCGGCGCGCACGTAATCGGACCAGGTCTTTTGGGAGCGCTCCAGCGCCTGTCCTGCCTTCGGCACGAGGCGGCTCAAGCGGGCGTAGGTGCTCTGGAGGGCGGCCTGCTCCTGCCCTAGGGCGGCCTGAAGGCAAGCGGTGAGCTGCCCCACGTCGCCAGCCCGCTCTTCGCAGGCATGGCCGGCCGGAGGGGGATCCGCTCTCGGCACCGGCGACGAGGAGGCGGCGGGAGGCGCCACGGGCGTGGAAACGGGGCGGGCCATTCCGATGCCGAAGCTCGCAATAGTCAATCCGAAGATAACGGTGAGCGCCGCCATCTCGATCAAGATCTGGTCGGCGTGGCTGAGGTGGCAAAGCTTGCTCATGGGCGCTCCCTGCCCACCGAAGCTGGCGGGCGCGGCGCCGGTAAGTGTACCGAGACAGGGGCGGGTCAGGATACGCTGTTGACACCCCAGCAGCGCAAGGAGGAAAAGCGGCTTGGGGCTGGGTTAAACCGGCGGGCGAGCGGACCCGCCAGCCTCCCGATGGCGGAAGTTAATGCGGGCCTTGGTCAGATCGTAGGGCGACATCTCCACCGTGACCCGATCGCCCCGAGTGATGCGGATGCGAAACTTGCGCATTTTGCCCGACGCATAGGCCACCACATCGACCCCATTGTCCAGGGTGACCCGGAACTGGGTGTTGGGCAGCACTTCGCTCACCACGCCCTGCACTTCCAACAATTCCTCCTTCGCCATGGGGAAATCTCCTTCGGTCAAAAGGCTGCCGAACGCACGCACGAGGCGGCGCGAAAGCGGAAAGATGCGCGGCTCAACGCCCGGAGCGGGAGGTCTGGGAGGCGGGGACGCGCCGCGCCTGCTTCTCCGTCTCCTTTCCCCGCCGGGAATTCTTGCGCTCTTCGATTTGTTGCAGTCGGCGACGGATGATCATCGTCGTGGCTTCTTCAGGGGACAAGCTTCGGGCCATGGGCACGCCTCCCTTTGCCGCGGGTTCAAAAACACAGAGCCCCCACCAGTCAACCCTGAGGCTCTACTGGTAGGGGCTCTTATGAGAGTGCTTATCGCACAGCCAACGCGTGAATAATCGTACAGGAATGTCCCTCGTGCCTCAACCCGGGCCGCCCCGCTTGGGCAAAGATCGTGAGGCACACGAAACGCAGCGCCAGCACTCCGAATAGGAGGAGAAAAGGGCAGGCCAGTGGACACGCAACTCCGAAGCGGTTTCTAGTACCAGATGGCCATAGTGAGCCCTGTCCCGTCCTGCTCTGGCGGCGCGGGCACCGATCGGGCCATGCCTTGGGCGATACGCCGTGCGGTCCACAGGCAGGCCATCGCATCGAGTACATCGTCGGGCTGCGCCCCGAGGGCCGCGGCGGCAAGGGCCGTCTCGACCACCTGGTGCCCGAAGGCATGGGCCAGCAGCCGGCACCGCACCGCCTGCCCGGCGGGTGTCCGCTTGGACGCGGCGAGGGCCCGTTGCCCGTTGAGCGCCCAGAAGCTCACTTCCGGATGGGCTTCGAACACCCGTTGCGCGGCCGACGGATGCTGGCGTAGCACGGTGTCCCACTCCCGCACCCGGGCCACGAGGGCAAAGGCCTGGGCCCCCACGCCGCGCCCGTCCACGGCGCGCTGAAGACGGGAGGCCTGCTCCCGCGTCGGGGCAGAAAGCACGGGTCGGATCGGGGCGGGGAACACGCTTGATGCCCGGGGTCGCCCGAGGAGCGCCCGGGCCTGCCGATCGCAAGCACGGTCGCCCGATTCGCTGAGGCCTAGGGGAATATCGACGGCGATGGCCACGGCCTCTGGATACGCGGCAAGCACCTCGGCCACGTGGCGGTGTACGCACACGCCGAGCACCGCCTGACCTTCGCCCAGGCTTGCCGCCACCCATCCCTTGGGACAGCCGTCCACGCCCACGAGCCGCGCCATTTTTTTTCCTTTATCCCCGCTGGCGGGAGAAGCGTATCCTAAAAAAACCGTATCTCTCGTCTGGTAACGCTGGAGGCGCAGAAATGGAAAACCCGTCCGATCTGCGGGAGCGTATCGTCGACACCGCCCTCGCTCTGGCGGAGGAAAGCGCGTGGGAGCGCGTTCGCCTGTTCGAAGTGGCCGCCGCGCTGGGCATTACCCTGGATGACGTGCGACAGCACTTTCGCGAAAAGGAAGACGTCGCGGAGGCTTGGTTCGACCGGGCGGACGCTGCCATGCTGCGGACCGCAGCCCAGCCCGAGATCCAGGCGCTTGCCCCGCGGGAACGCCTGCACCGGCTGATCATGGCCTGGCTCGCGGCCCTGGCGTCCCATCGCCGGGTGACCCGGCAGATCATCTACGGCAAGCTGGAACCCGGCCACGTGCACGTCCAAGTGCGGGGGTTGCTGCGGGTGAGCCGCACCGTCCAGTGGATCCGGGAAGGGGCCCGACGCGAGGCGGCTTTCCTCAGCCGAGCGCTGGAGGAGACGGTGACAACGAGCATCTACCTCACCACTTTCTTCTACTGGCTGTACGACGACTCGGCGAACTCGGTCTCCACCCGCCGCTTCCTGGATCGGCTGCTCACGGCGGCCGAACGGCTGCCTCCCTGGATGTTCGCCCGCGCGGCGCCCTCCCAGGAAGTCGGGGGCGAGACCGCGCGGGCTGAGCCCACCGCGTAGCGCGCTGCCGAAGATCCGACCAGCCGATTCCCCCTCCCCCTTTGCGGGAAAGGGAGCCCTTCCACGGATTATCTGCCCCGGGACGACGGGTGGACACCTTGACCCACGCGCTGAGCGCAGCGCTACTCTCCCGCGCCACCGCGCCCGCCCAGCCTCGCCCTGGCGCGCCGAGCCTGCGCCAGCGCGTGGCAGCGGGGTTCATCGCCGGCGCGTTTCCGGACTGCGACATTGCGCTGCGCGCTGTCGATACTCTGTGGTACCTGGGCAAAGCACACCAGGGGATCACCCACTCGTTACTGCTCGCGCCCATGTGGGCGCTCGTCCTGGCCTTCGTCTTGGGCAGGCTCTGCGGCAAGCGCTGGCATGCCTTCTACGGGCCAGCGACCCTGGGGATCGCCATGCACATCGCGGGGGATGTGATCACTGCCTATGGCACCCAGCTCTTCGCCCCGCTCGCCGACTGGCGCGCGGCCCTTTCCCTTGCCTACGTGATCGACCCGTACTTCACCGGGATCATCGCAGCAGGGCTCGTCGCCGCGTGGCTGCTGCCGTCCCGAGGCCGGGCCGCGGCGCTCCTCGGCCTGTTCGCCCTGGCCGGTTATGTGGCATTGCTGGTGGCGCTCCATCAGCGGGCGGCGGACATCGGCGCGCGGTACGCTCAGACCCTGGGGCTTGTCGGCGCCACGCCTCATCCCCTGCCTCAGCCCTTTTCCCCCTTCCATTGGAAGGTGATCGTGAGCCACGGTGAGACCTATCACGAAGCCCTGGTGGACCTGCTGCCCGGGCCGAGCCTGGTGGAGCGCATGCCCGGGATGGGACATTTCGCGTTCATGTCTTCGGCATACTCGCCGGCGCCCCGGTGGCGCATGCACCCGCGCTTTGGCTCGGACGCTCAGGAAAAAGCCCTCGCCCGGGAAGCCTGGGGACAGGACGCGTTCCGGGATTTCCGCGCTTTCGCCCGCTTTCCTGTCCTCTATCGGATCGACGGGGACGGCGAAGCCCGGTGCGTCTGGTTCGTGGACTTACGCTTTACCTTGCCCGATCGGGCGCCTTCCTTCGTCTTCGGCCAGTGCCGCGAGCGCGCTGGCGCGCCCTGGCGGCTAGCCCGGCAGCGGGGACCCTTGTGGATCGACTGAGGCGGGGCGTCTCGCCTTCTTCCGCCTATTCGAGCGTCACCACGCATCGCCTCGGCTTCGAGGCCGCCAGCGCCAGAATGCGCCGCGCCACCCGCTCCGCCGGCATGCCCACCCTGGCGCCCGAATACTGGATCTGCATGTCGGTGGCGACCCGTCCGGGGCATAGGGCATAGACCCGCACGCCGGCCGAACGCACCTCCTCATCCAGCGCGGCGCTGAATCCCACCACGCCAAACTTGGAGGCGCAATAGCTCACGATCTGCGCAAAGCCCGTGAGCCCCGCGCCGGAAGAGACGTTCACGATCACTCCCTCGCCCCGCTCGAGCATGGCGGGCAGCAGCGCCCGGGTCACGTACATGACGCCCTTGAGATTGACGTCGATCACGGCTCCCATGCGCTCGAAGGGCTCGCGCGCGAAGGGGCCCACCGAGAGCACGCCGGCATTGTTGACGAGCACGTCGAGTGCGCCGAAGGCATGGGAGGCTTCCTGGACGAAGGCCCGCACCTGGGCTGGGTCAGAGACATCCGCGACGCGGGCGAGCAGCCGCTCTCCTCCCGCGAGCTCGCCTTCGGCGTTCTTCAGCCGGGCTGGATCCCGGGCGCAAAGGGCCACCCGCGCCCCGGCCGCGAGAAATGCGCGGGCCGTTGCTAAGCCGATGCCCCGGGAGCCGCCGGTCACGATTACCGATTTGCCTCGGAATGGATTGCCAGACGCTTGCTCCAACATCTTCAGGGTTCGACTCGATGGCACTGCGCTTATTTTCGACTCTTCAGCGCCTTGGCGCACGCCGACGCGGCGACCGGGCGCGGCCGGGAATCCGCTTGAAAAGCCTACGGCAGACCCGCCCGTACCACCGCCATGGCCAGTGGGTATAGAAGGCTGAAGATCCTCCCGGCGTGGCTGCGCCGCTGATCGACTTTTCCACCCGTGCGAGCCGCATTACACAGACGGCGCTGCCGGAGCGCAGCCGCACTCGCCCTGGTTCATTCTGTAAGCGGTTTTTCAGCGAAGTGGCTCCTCGCTGGCCAATTGCTGCCGGATCTCCTGCAGCTTCGCTTTGACGATACGGGCGTTGTCGCGACCCATGCGCAGGAGGATTTTCTGACCGGCCGACAGCGCCTCCAGCTTGGGGTCAGCAAACTGGTAGAGCACGTGGGGCTGCACCAGGACAATAGGTTCTTGGGGCTCGGGTGTGGCCAGCAAGTGATCGATGACTTCCATCAGGCGGTCGTTGAAATATTTGCCCGGATAGCCCAGGTCCTCGTACGCTTGCTGGAACAAGGGATAAAAGCGGATGTATGCCGCCACGAGCTTTCTGGCATCCACCGCCTCCGCAAGCCGCACATAGGGCGCGTAGCGTTGATGATTTTGCGCGCCGATCGCCAACCGCTCGCCCTGGTAGGTCGCCAAGAATTGCCCAGCGGGAGGTTTGACTGGTAGCAGCCGCGAGGCCACTCGGCTGCGCGGCAGGTTATCCACCGTGGCGACGATACGCCGCATGATGTCCGTAAGAAGAAAAAGCTCCGCGAGCGGTTTCGCTCCGAACAGGCTGGCCAAGGATTCCCGCAACGCGCCATCACTCTCCTTAAGGGGCGGCAGCGGCGCGTTCTGCTCTTGCTCGGGCTGCGCGCGTTCGATGGGATGGCGGATGGGCGGCTCCGTCGTGGCCTCGGGCGCCGGCGGCTGCGCGCGGCTCGGCGGCTGGACCTGGGGCGCCTCCTCCTGCTTCCAGGGATAAAAGAGCCCGATGAGGACGGCCAGCGTCGCGAGCAGAGCCAACCACCAGATCGTGTTCTTCATGGACAAAAGTAACCCCAGAGGGCTCAACACGGTTCCGAGCGAGCGACGCGGTTCCCACCGCGATTCACTTCGCGCATCCTCCCTCGCCCCCGGCATAGGGATTGGGACCCGTCTCCATCGCGCGCAGGGTGCGTCACGCCAGCCAAAAACACCGCATGACATCCACAGCCGGTGCGGCAAAGTCGCCTTCGCGCGGACTTTAGCGCGGAAGGTTCCCGGACAAACCCTATTGTGCCACCTTGCCACGGCCCCAAGGAACCCTTCAGAGGGCCCAAGACGGCGTTGCCAGCCAGGGGGCCAACGAAGACCCCTTGCCTTCGGGGCGGCGTTGCTTCCATCATCTTTTCCCTGACCACGCTTAGGTGCTGTTTGCACACCCGCGCAAAGCCATTCGCCAGGGAGTAAATCCCACGAGCGCAACCGACGCCATGCTACCGAGACGCCGCCTGCTGCTCCTGACCGGCATTGCCATCCTGGCGCCGGCCCTGCTCGCCTTTACGGCACGGGGCGCCTGGGCGCAAGGGGGCAAGCTCAAGATCGGCATCATCGGTACCGGCCGCATCGGTGGCACCCTGGCGGAGCTGTGGGCCAAAGCGGGCCATGAGCTTGTCATCTCCTCGCGCCATCCTGAGCAGCTCGAGGCCCTTGCTGAGCGCCTCGGTCCAAAAACGCGCGTCGGCACGCCGGCGGAGGCGGCTGCTTTCGGCGAAGTGGTACTGATCTCCGTGCCCTACGGAGCACTGCCCCAAGTGGGACGGGATTACGCTACCCAGCTCCAGGGTAAGGTGGTCCTGGAAACCGGAAACCCTTTTCCCCACCGGGACGGCGCCATGGCGCACGAAGCGCGCAGGAAGGGCACGGGCGTCGCTTCCGCGCAATGGCTGCCGGGCGTGCGGTTAGTGCGAGCCTTCAGCACCATTCCCCATCACGCCCTGCGCAGCGAAGCCCACCGGCCGGGCGAGCGCGTCGCCGTGCCTCTAGCCGGTGACGACCCGCAAGCGCTCGAGATCGCCGCGCGCCTGGTGGAGGACGCCGGCTTCGAACCGGTGGTGGTGGGACCCCTCGCCCGTGCCAGTCAGTTCGACGTCGGTACGCCCGTCTTCGCCCGGGCCCTTACGGCTCGGGAGCTGCGGCAAGCCCTCGGGATGTAAGGGCGACATCGAAACTTGCCAGCCCCTGCGGACGAAAAAGCTGTCACGCGGCCTTCCGGCTTCCTGCGTCGACGTCAGGCTGTTGCCCCGTGCCATGCGACAAGGATCCACTCTGCCCAGTCCACGGGGCTGAACCTCCACGACCCGGGCGCTTAGACGAACCCCTTCGCCGATGCAATGGACCTAGTGCACCGCCACCATGTCCCTCCCGCCCGGCCGCGCTTGTGCAGCGTAGGCGATGAAACCAACTCGCTCCTAGGGCTGGGCGGCCTGATCAGCTGCGGAGGCGAGCCGTGACCGACGGCGCTGGGTCGGTTCCACTAGGGGAATACCGTCTTATTCCGCGTCTTGCGGCCCGAGCAGGGCCCAGGCGAATTCGCAGGCCACCGCCAGAATTTCCCCCAGTGTTGCGATAGTTGAGCCGCGAAAGGGCAGTGTGTCTCTGGGCCCGGATGCCGACGCCCGCCGGGCCAAACTTGCGCCGCCCGCCCCGAACCAGACGGTCCGGCATACCCGCCGAGTTCGCCTCCGCCGGGGTTTGTGAGCGCTCCCGGGAGTCCCTTGTGCAACGCTAGAGAAGATGATCGAATGTTTTGGCCCGCCCCCTCACGCGGGGCGGCGGTTTGCCTTAAACCTACGGAATCGGCCCCATGAAATCCCATCGCAAGGAACTATGGTTCAACACCCGGACGCGGACGGCCTTCATCAATATCACGCCCCAGATCGCCCAGGCGCTGCAGGAAAGCGGCATCCAGGAAGGGTTGTGCCTGATCAATTCCATGCACATTACCTCGTCGGTGTTCATCAACGATGACGAGGCAGGCCTGCACGCCGATTTCACCCGCTGGCTGGAGGGCCTCGCGCCCCAGGAACCGGTGAGCCAGTGGCGCCACAACGATACCGGCGAGGACAACGCCGACGCCCACCTCAAGCGCCAGATCATGGGGCGGGAGGTGGTAGTGGCGGTCAGCGGCGGCAAGCTCGACCTGGGTACCTGGGAGCAGATCTTCTACGGCGAGTTCGACGGACGGCGCCGCAAACGAGTGTTGGTGAAGATCATCGGAGAGTAAATTACCCGTCCTTGCCATTGGTGCGGATCGGGCTTCGGGCTTAATCCGCAGGGCTTGCTCAGCCTTCTCCTCAGCCCCTTCCCCCCATCCCTCTCTCCCGGAGGGAAGAGAGGGATGGTGCCATCTACGCCCCCGGGAAGGGAAATGTCCTTATCCCGCATGGGTCGGGTGTGTCGAGCGCAGCGTGAAACGCACCCACAGGGAGGTCTGCGGTGCGGTGCGCCTAGCCCCTACGGCCATGACGAGGACCAATGGTCCATCAACCCTCGGCAGGAAACTCCGTCACGCGCCGCCGACGAACCTTCCTGCACCAACTTCCCCAGCGCCGATACCCGAAGGTGTCTTTCTTGCCAGCGTGCGCTTTTTATGACTTAATACGTCTTAATACAAGTTGTGCGAGCGTTGCCGCGCTCGCGCAAAACCGTGGGGAGACTCGTGCGCGGACTGGCTCGTTGGTGGGAGCGCCTTGGCCAGGCGATGGGCGCGGCGGCGATGACCGCCGGCCTCGCTTTTCCCATTTTCTACGACGTCCTCGCCCGCAAGGCAAGAGCGCCCACCACCTGGGTGTTCGAGCTGAGCCAGTACGCCCTGATCACCGGATCGTTCCTCGCCAACGCTTTCGCGCTCAAGCAGGGCAACCATTTCCACCTCCAGCGCGCCCCTCTGTCCCCGCCGCAAGCGCCTGCTGGACGATCTGGTCCTCGTCTTCGGCCTGCTGATCCTGGTCGTGGTGCATTACTCTCCGGTGCGGTCGTCGAGGCTGCGCCAGCGTACGATCAGGCACCAAGGCTATGAAGGTGGAACGCGATAGCAGCATCGCTCTCTACGTCCAGATCGCCGACCGCCTGGCGCGGGACATCGCCGAGGGCCGCTACAAACCCTTCGAGCGTCTGCCCTCGGAGCAGGCGCTGATGAAGCGCTTCGCCGTCTCCCGCGTCACCGTGCGACTAGCGCTCGCCCTGCTCGCGCGCCAGGGGCTCATCTCGGCCAAGCAGGGAAAAGGAACCTTCGTCGGCGGCCCGGTGGTGCGTCACGACCTGCAGGACCTGCGGGGCTTCTACGACGCCCTGGTCACCAAGGGCCACACACCGGAGACGCGGCTTCTCAGGTTCGAACCCGTGCAAGCGCCCGCCCCCATCGAGCTCGTTCTCGGCGCCGCCGGTCGCGAGGTGATGTGCCTTCAGCGGGTGTATTCCCTGCATGGCCATCCATTCGCGCTGGCGCGGGCGTGGCTTCCGCCAGCGGCGGCGCGGGTATCCTGGGATGAGGCGAGCCGCAATCCGATCTACTCCATCCTGGAGGAGCTCCTGGGTCTGCGCGTCACCCGGGCCGAAGTGAGCATCCTCGCCCGGGCAGCGGAACCTGAGGAGGCGAAGCTGCTGGAGCTGCCGGCAAGCAGCCCGGTGCTGGTGATGGAGCGGGTGTCCTACTGCGCCGAGGGAGCGGCACTGGAATGCTCCCGCTTCAGCATCCGGCCAGAGAACTACCGATTTAGCCTGAGCGTCCAGGGGCCCTTCGCCATCACCCGCAAGATCCAGGAGGTGGTCCTGCCGACCCGCGGGCTGCAAAAGACGGCTTCTCATCGAAAGAAGTAGGAGGTAGACACCATGCAATTGACCGCTGAAGAGCGGGCCATACTCCACGGCGAGCTTGGCGCCGCAGTCAAGGAAGCGCTTGAGTATCAGATCCGGGTCGGCGAGTTCTTCGGGGCACAGCGCTTCGTCCCGGTAACCAACGTGCACATGATGGGCGACATCGAGGTGATGGGCGAAGGAGGCCTGTCGTGGCTCAGATGCACCGCCGAGAAGAAAGCGCGCTGCGCGGTGAACGTCACCACCAACGCTCGCTGCATAGACTTCGACCTCACCGAAAGGCTCCAACAAGATCCCAAGGCGGTAGCCGAGGAGCGGGAGCTGATCGGGCTGCTGCGCGGCATGAACATCACCACCACCGACACCTGCATCAACTACCAGACCCTTTACCAGCCCCACTTGGGTGAGCACGTGGCGTGGGGCGACACCGGCACCGTGATCTACGCCAACTCGGTGTTCGGGGCGCGCACCAACTTTGAGAGCGGTCCTGCGGCTCTGGCCGCCGCCCTCACCCGCCGGGTGCCGGAATACGGCTTCCATCTCGACGTCCACCGCAAGGGCACTTTCGTCGTGAAGCTGGAGGCCGATCTGGACGACCTGGCTGACTGGGGTGCGGTGGGTAAGCTGGTAGGTGAACCCCACCAGAGCTATTTCGAGGTACCGGTATTCACCGGGCTCAAGCGCACTCCGGTGGCAGACGAGCTCAAGCACCTGGGCTGCGCCCTGGCGAGCTACGGATCCATGGGCATGTTCCACATGGTGGGGGTCACTCCGGAGGCGCCGAGCCTCGAAGCAGCCCTGGGAGGCAACAAGCCCCACACGGTGATGACCATCACCAACAGGGATCTGGAGCGGCTATACGCTTCCTATGACCTTAAGGACGGGCGCTGCGATCTGATCGTCTTCTCCGGCCCCCAGCTCTCCCTCTGGGAGATCAAGGACCTGGCGGAACGCTTCGAGGGCAAGCAAGTGCATCCCGGCACCCAGGTGTTTCTCACCTCCAGCAACGGGGTGTTGTCGGCCGCGCGCAGGCTAGGCTACGCCCAGAAACTGGAAGCGGCCGGCGTCACGCTCATGGAGGGCGTGTGCTTCTACATCTTGCAGAACCTGTCCCAGCTCCGGGAGCGCAGCGGCTGGACCAACATGATTTCCAACTCGGCGAAGATCGTGAACATCATCGGCGCCCATCGCTTCAACACCATCCTGCGCCGCACCCAGGACTGTGTCGATATTGCCGTGACCGGGAGGATCCGATGAGCGAAGTGCTGGAAACGATTCGAGTCGATCGCGCCTTCGGCGAGGTGGTGGAAGGCGAGGCGGTGGTGTCGGAGGAAGGGTTTAGCCCCCGCTACGACCTGGACCGCTGGAGCGGGGTGATCACCCGGCCCGGTCACAGACTGGAAGGGACCTCGATCAAGGGCAAGATCTGCTTCTTTCCCACCGCCAAGGGCGGTATTGCCGCGGGCTGGGCTTTTTACGACCTCAAGCACAAGGGCATCGCCCCCAAAGCCCTGGTCTTCGGCGTCACCAATCCGGTGATGGTACAAGGTGCCGTGTTTGCCCAGATGACCATCACCGAGGGCTGGTCGCGCACGCCGCGGGAATGCATCAAGACCGGCGACTGGGTGCGAGTCGATCCGGGGCGCAAGGTAATCGAGCTGCTCAAGCGCTCATGAGGCAACCCTACAAAAAGGAGGAATGAGGGATGACACGCACGCCCAAGGGCTTTGCCGCCGCGGCCTTGTCGCGCATCGCCATGGGCCGCAGCCCGCACGCCATTCCACGCCACTCGGGATGCATCGAGCCATTCCAGGAGAAGCGGCTCACCCGGCCGTTTATGCAGTCGGTGAAAACGACTCTCCCGTACTGCTCCCTGGAGGCCGGTATACCAGGCGCTTCAGCGGGCCACGGTGGACGGGGCCGGGGCGAGCCCCAGGGCATGGCGGGGCTTGAGCACCACGAAGTCGCGAAACACGTCATGGCCAGTAACGGTGTGCTCGGCCCATAGGCCTTCCAAGCAAAGCGTCGGGACGACGGCAGGCGGGCTTCGGCCCGCTTTTTCTCTCGGTGTGGCGCCGCCCGGCCCTTCTCCAGAGTCCCAGGCACGGTTCTGGCTCGCATCTCCTTGTGACAGACCCCGTCGGAGCAATCACGGCCGCGCCGTTTCTCTCGCAGCATCCGGCGCGCTCTGCCACCAGCGGGAGGAGGATTGAGCATGCATTTCGACCAAGGGTTATGCCGCAACGAGCCGATCGTCATCGAGCTGGACGGCCGCAGGGACGAAGGCGCCTTCGAAACCCAGCTCGCGGAAGCGCTCAACCGGGTTTCCACCGGCTGGTGGAAAGGACCCCTCATCGTGGTGCTGCGCCACCTGCGGGAGGCATGGCTCCTGGAGGAACCCATGCCGTGGCTGGTTTACCTTTCCGAGCGGGCGACCGACTGCGAGGTATGCCTGGAGAACTGTCACCCGGACCTGGTGCGCCTGTTCGAGGCGCCGACGTACCGTCGACACTTCAACATCATCACTGTGAGCACCAGCCCCCTTGAAGTGCCCCGCAATTCCCGCCAGCCCACGCCCGCGCTTTGAACGCTATCGCGAGATCGAGGACGGCTATTCCAGCAACCGCTCTCGAACTGGACTATAAAGAAAAAGGAATCGCCGCGTTCCGGCGGTAGGCAGCGAGGGTACCATGTCGATGCGCATCCAAGTGGGCAACGACATCGAACCGGTCCTCGTCGAATTCAAGGACCAGATCGACTCCGATTCCTGGAACGAATGTGTCGAAGCTTATAACCGGATTCCCCGGATCTGGTGGAAGGCGGTGGTCATCGTCCTGCGCCACCTGAGCGCCGTAGACGAAGACGAGCTGCGACTGCTGCTATACCTGCGCCGGCGGGCGAGCCAGGGCGATTTGTGGGTATTGGACTGTGCGCCGGCAGTCGTCCGGCTGTTGGAGGCCTCCGGCCTCACCCGCCATTTCAACCTGGTCCGGGTGGAGAACCGTCTGGACCCGCCGACCCGTAGCAGCCGGGCGGCCCCGGCATCGACCCCGATCCCATCCCTCAAGGGGATCGGCGTCGGCCGAAACCCTTCCTAAACGCCCAAGACCCAGTCGGCGGGCTTTACAGTTGCGCGCGGCGAACCCTGCAAGTCGTTGATTCTATGAAGCGGCACGCCGATTGCTCAGCTGAAGAGGCGTGGGCTGGATTCGTCCCGACGTCTTTCTCACAAAAAACCCTCTCGCGTGCCGCCGACTTCGGGTTCGACGCAATCTCTCTTGCCATGGCGACTCAGCGTGTCGGTGCCTTCGCCCCAGCGCCTTCGGCTACAGCTTACCGGCGCCGCTTTCCGGCGTTCCAGATGGACCGGCAAGGACTGGAAGAAATCCATCGCCTGGCGGAGAAGCACGGGCTGACGGCCACCTGGTGCCTGGGAGACCGGCCCCTGGGCGGGTCAGAAGCATTGGCAGAGTCTGCGGACCGCTGCCTCGAAGACCTGAGACTCGAGTTGACCTGGACCGGTGCAAGGACGCCTGCTGCCCGGTTGCGCTTTCATGACGGCCACGGGGTCGTCGAGGGGACCCGGGACCGCCGGCTGATATCCTTCGCAGACCAAGTGGCAGCTCTCGCGGCCCGGCGGCTCCCCGCCTATGCCCGTTGCATGCAGCCCCTCGCCTGGGGCTACGCCACCTTAGCCTACGCGCTGGTGACCGAGCGGCCCGATCTCTCTCGCATGGGCACCGAGGCGGCCTTCCTCGCCTGGTCCGCGACTATCCTGTTCGGTACGCTGATGCTGCTCGTCTCCACGTGCTACCTGCGCCGCAGTCGCGAGCTCAAGCTGGACCCGGGCCCCAAGCATCCCACCGCCTGGGACCGTCATGGAGAAGGAGTACTGCTGTTCGCGGCGGGCCTGGTAATCGGCCTGAGTGCCGTCTTCATCGGGCAGCGACTCGCCTGAGGCAATTACCTCGCCTCTCCTATACCGCTCGCGGAAGGTATCGCGCCCCGGCGCCAACCGTGTACAATGCCCTGCAAGGTTCGGCATCTCTGTCCGGTTGGCGCCGCACTCCCCTCGCGGCTGCTCTTCGAACTCCCTCGATCCCGCCAACGCAACAGCGCATCTGCCTGAACCGGTCTTAACGGCATGAAGCTGCAGCAGGCCAATCCCGAGGAGATCCTTGTGTCCCGATCGTTCCCACAGCTCGGCCTGCGGGCCAAACTCCTCCATGCAGTAGAGGAACAGGGCTACACGGCACCCACCCCGATCCAGATCCAGCCCATTTCGCTCATTCTCGAGGGCAAAGACGTGCTCGCCGCTGCCTAGACCGGCACCGGCAAGACTGCCGGCTTCAGCCTTCCCCTGCTCCAGCGCCTGGCCCCTGCCGCCAGTGCCCCCCTTCACTGGCCCGCCCTTCGGTGCGGGCGCTCATCCTCACGCCCACCCGGGAGCTTACGGCGCAGGTGGAGGAAAGCGCGCGCCTGCGGGAAAGATCTGCCCTTGCGCTCGACCCTCATCCATGAGGGCGTCAACATGAATCTCCAGGTTCAGGCGCTACGCCAAGAGATGGATATCCTGGTGGCCACCCCGGGCCGTCTGCTGCATCACCTGCAGCAGAAAAGGGTGAACCTGTCTCGAGTGGAAATCCTGGTGCTGGACGAAGCCGACCGCATGCTGGACATGGGCTTCATCCGCGATATCTGTCGTCTCTTGGCCCTGCTGCCTCCAATACGGCAGAACCCGCTGTTCTCCGCCACTTTCACTGAGGCCATCCGCAGACTGGCCGTGGGGCTGCTGCACGCGCCGACCCTCGTGGAAGTCGCACGGCGCGATGCCGGGACCGAGCAGATCACCCAGCGGGTATACCCGGTGTCGGCCGAACACAAGGGGGCGCTTCTGGTCCACTCGGCCACTTCCGGCCACTGGCGCCACGTGCTCGTCTTCACCCGAACCAAGCATGGCGCCAACCGCCTGGCCCACCAGCTCGGCCGGGACGGGATCCAGGCCGAGGCGATCCATGGCGATAAGCACCAGCCCCAGCGGACGCGGGTGCTGCGGCGGTTCAAAGACGGGCAGATTCCCATTCTCGTGGCAACCGACATCGCTACCCGCGGCCTGGACATCGAAGCCTGGGATCACGGGGTGAACTACAACCTGCCCCAGGCGGCCGAGGAGTACGTGCACCGCATTGGCCGAAATAGCCGGGCGGGGGCGAGCGACGAAGCTGTTTCCCTCATGGCACCGAGTGAGCGGCCCCTCCTCGGCGCGATCGAGAAATTGCCCAACCGCCGCCTGGAGCGCCACCAGGTGCCCAGTTTCTCAGCTCGTCAAGCTTTCGGTGCCGTGTGCCCTTTCCCCACGAGCCAGCCGCCCGGGCCACGGCACGCCGTGGCTTGGCACGAAACCGCACCGATCTCCCTGACAACGGTAAAAGGCCGCGCCTTTCCCATGACCACTCGCGTTCCGGCTCTGGTACCGCTTCAACGCTGCGCTCTGGAAGGCACCGCCGCAGAAGACGCAGCGCCCGCCCAACCCCTGCCCCGCTCAATGCTGCGAGCCGAGGCGAGGCCTGATCGTTCTCCATCACCGCTCAAAACAAGGGAGGAATTCGAGATGCATATCGTTGTAGGCGATCTGCCGCCCCAGGCCACTGCGACGGAGCTCGGGGAACTTTCAAGACCTTCAGTGACGTGCGATCCGTCTAAGTCATGCGGGAGCCGTTCACCGGCACCTCTCGCAGTTTCGGCTTCATCGAAATGCCCGGTAAACAACACGCCCTCGCGGCAAGACGGGGCGTGAACGGAAAAGCGCCGTGCGGCCGCTCCCCCGAGCGTCCATGAGGCCCACCCGAAAGGGCGGACGCGAGCCTCCCGGCGAGGGGCCCCGCCAAAGGCGGGGA
>NZ_DAIRTR010000030.1:0-27590 GCF_036803785.1 Pelomicrobium sp.
GCTGGACGCCGGACGGCCGGTGGCCCTGGAAACCTCCACGATGTCCAGGGCGGCGGACAGGGGCTCGAGCCGGGCCACCCCCAGCGCCAGGGCGGCCGGCACGCCGCCCTCGACGTATTCCCTCGTTTCTTCCTCGAGCCGCTCGCGGTCTTCTTCCTGCAGCAGCTCGCCCAGCGCTGCAGCCAGGGTCTGCAGTGGAGCGCGAAAACGGGCGATGGTCTGTTCCAGATCGGCGGCGTGTAACCGCTGGCGCAGGACCCATAGGGTGGCACGCGCCAGTACGCGACTCGAGCGCACGAGCAGCGCGGTCTGGACCGGGTCTGGCACCCGGTTGTCCAGCGCCTCGATCTCCCGCCACAGCGCGGGCATCTGAAACACTTCCCGGGCGGCTACGTAGGCGCGCACCACGTCAGCAGGCGCCGCCCCAGTCTCCTCCATCATACGGTAGACGAAAGCGCTGCCCATGCGGTTGACCAGGGCGTTGCAGACCTGGGTGGCGATGATTTCCCGTTTCAGGGGATGGCGCTCCATGTAGGTCCCGTAGCGGCTTCTGAGCGGCGTGGGGAAATACTCCGCCAGGGCCCGGCCGATGAAGGGGTCCTCGGGGACACGCTCGCGCACCAACTCCTCGAACAGCCAAATCTTGCTATAGGCGAGCAACACCGCCCGCTCCGGGGAGGTCAGCCCGATGCGGGCGTTCCTGCGAGCGGCAATCTCTTCGTCGGAAGGCAGGAACTCCAGGGCACGGTCAAGCCTGCCCTGCCGTTCGAGATAACGCATGAAGCGGACCTGGGGGTCAAGCAGCGCCATCCCCATGGCACCGCTCACGGCGAGGGATTGGGCCTGATCGTAGTTGTCCCGCAGCACGAGTCGCGCCACTTCGTCGGTCATCTCCTCTAGGAGGCGCTTGCGCTGTTTTTCGGTAAGCTCCCCCTCTGCCACCACGGCGTCCAGCAGGATCTTGATGTTCACCTCGTGGTCTGAGCAGTCGACGCCGGCCGAATTGTCAATAGCGTCGGTGTTGATCAGCCCGCCCCGCAGGGCATACTCGATACGGCCGCGCTGGGTGAACCCCAGGTTGCCTCCTTCCCCCACCACCCGGCAACGCAGCTCCCGAGCGTCCACCCGCACTGCGTCGTTGGCCCGGTCGCCTACGTCAGCGTGGGACTCGGTACTTGCTTTCACGTAGGTGCCGATGCCCCCGTTGTAGAGAAGATCCACCGGGGCCTTGAGAATGGCGCGGATCAAGTCTGCAGGGGTGAGCGCCGCGGCATCGATCCCCAAGGCCCGGCGCGCCTGGGGGGAGAGGGCGATCGACTTGGCACTACGGGGATAGACCCCGCCCCCTGCAGAGATGAGCTTGGGGTCATAGTCAGCCCAGGAAGAGCGTGGCAGGCGGAATAACCGCTCTCGCTCCCGATAGCTCGTCTCGGGATCCGGGTCCGGGTCGATAAAGACATGCCGGTGGTCGAAGGCGGCAATCAGCTTGATATGGCGGGAGAGCAGCATGCCGTTGCCGAACACGTCCCCTGACATGTCGCCGATTCCGACCACCGTGAAGTCGGTCGCCTGGATGTCGACCCCCAACGTGCGGAAGTGCTTCTTCACGGACTCCCACACGCCCCGGGCGGTGATACCCATCTTCTTATGGTCGTAGCCAGCGGAGCCTCCGGAAGCGAAGGCGTCGCCCAGCCAGAAGCGGTACTCCCGGGCGATGGCGTTGGCGATGTCGGAAAAAGTGGCGGTGCCCTTGTCCGCCGCCACCACCAGGTAGGGATCGTCGTCATCATGGCGCACCACGTCCGGCGGCGGTACCACCCGCCCTGCTTCCCGGTTGTCCGTGAGATCCAGCAGCCCGCGGATGAAGGTGCAGTAGCATGCCACCCCTTCTTCGAGCAGGGCCTCCCGGTCGTCCACCGTGGGTGGCTGCTTCACCACGAATCCACCCTTGGCCCCCACCGGCACGATGACGGCGTTTTTCACCATCTGGGCCTTCATGAGTCCCAAGATCTCGGTGCGAAAATCCTCCATGCGGTCGGACCAACGGATGCCACCCCGCGCCACCTTTCCGCCCCGCAGGTGCACCCCCTCCACCCGGGGCGAGTAGACGTAGATCTCGAACATGGGCCGCGGCTCGGGCATCCCGGGCACTCTCGCTGGATCGAGCTTGAAGGAGATATAGGGCTTCGCCCGGCCCTCGCCCGTCCGCTGGTAGAAGTTGGTGCGCAAGGTCGCCAGGATCAGGGCCAGGAAGCGGCGCAGGATGCGGTCCTCGTCCAGGCTCGCGACCCCCTCCAGGTCCGCTTCGATCGCCCGCACGAGCGCCTGGGCCCGCTCCTGGGCTCCGACGCAACGGCTCGGGTCGTGGCGCTCGTGGAACAGGGCGATCAGTTTGGCGGCGATGGCGGGATGGGCCGCCAGGGCGTGCTCCATGTACGCCTGGCTGAAGGCAGCCCCACACTGGCGGGAATACTTGGCGTAGGCCCGCAACAGCGCGATCTCGCGCCAGCTAAGGTGGGCACCCAGCACCAGTCGGTTGAAACCGTCACTCTCCGCCTCCCCGCGCCAGACGTGGAGAAACGCGTCCTGGAACAGCTCCCGTACCGCGTCGATATCCACTTCTGCGCCCTTGCTGGTGGCGAGCCCGATGTCGTGAATCCATACGGGAGCAGCACCTTCAGGCTTGACCTCGTAGGGGCGCTCGTCCAGCACTTGCACCCCCATGTGCTCCAGCATGGGCAAGCTCTGGGAAAGAGGTACCGGGGCCCCGCGCCGCAATAGCTTGAAGCGCAACACTCCTTCGGGGGCTTCTAGAGGCAGGTAGAGGCTCATGCCCAGGTCCTCTTCCCCGAGTCCCTCCATGATTTCGATGTCATGGACTGCCGCACGCGGGCTGCAATCCTCCCGGTAGCCCGCTGGAAAGGCGCCCTGGTATGCGCGGGCAAGCCGCGTTCCCCGTTCTTCCCCCAGCCGGGCAATAAGTGCCTCCGCCAGGTCGTCCTCCCAGCGGCGGGCCACCCGCACCAGCCGCGCTTCCAGCTCCCGCGTGTCGTACTGCGGGACCGTCCCGGGCCGGGTATGGACCACGATCAGCACCCGGGCCAACACCGACTCGGTCAGGCTCACGCTGAATTCGCTCGAGACGCCGTGGAACGCCTCCATGAGCACCTGCTGCATGCGCTGGCGTACCTCGGTGTTGTAGCTGTCCCGTGGGACAAAGATGAGACACGAGAAGAAGCGCCCGAAGCGATCGCGGCGCACGAACAGGCGCGTGCGCTGGCGCTCCTGCAAGCGCAGGATGCCCATGGCGATCCCGTACAGCTCGTCGGCGCAAATCTGGAACAGCTCGTCGCGGGGGTAGGTCTCCAGGATGGTAAGGAGATTCTTGCCCATGTGGCTGCCCGGCAGCAGCCCTGCCCGTTGCACCACTGCCCGCACCTTTTGGCGCAGCACCGGGATCTCCTGAACCCCGGCGCTGTAGGCGGTCGAGGTGTAGAGCCCGAGGAAGCGGCGCTCGCCGACGACGCGTCCCTCGAGGTCGAAGCGCTTGATGCCCACATAGTCCATGTACGCTGGCCGGTGCACGGTGGCACGGGAATTGGACTTGGTGAGGATCAAGAGCTCTGGCACCCGAGCCCGCTCTCGCACCTCCGGAGGAAGTGTCGCAAAGCTCACCGACTGGGCTTCACCCCCCTTTTCCCGTAAAATGCCAAGCCCGGAACCCGGCACCACCTTGAGCACGTCCTCGCCGTTTTCGCTAGCGAGGTCATAGTCCCGGCAGCCAAGAAAAGTGAAATGGTCGTTCATCAGCCATTCAAGGAAGGCGATCCCTTCCGCGATCTCCTCCCGTGCAAGGGGCAGGGGAGAGGCGCGGATCGCCTCCACGGTCTGGCGCATGCGCGCGACCATGGGCTTCCAGTCGTCCACCGCCGCGCGCACGTCCTCCAGCACCCGCATGAGCCCCTGCTCCAGCCGGGTCAGGTCCTCGGGATCCGTCTCCCGGCTCATCTCCACATGCATGAAAGATTCATAACGGGCTTCTGGTACCTCCGCCGTCTCAGCCGGGCCGGGGGGCAGGATCTCCAGCAGATTTCCCTCCCCGTCCCGCCGTACCCGCATCACCGGATGGATGATGAGATGGATAGCGTAGCCTTGGCGGTTGACCTCCATGCGCACGGAATCCACGAGGAACGGCCGGTCGCTGTTCACCAGCTCGATGACCGTATGGGGGCTTTGCCAGCCGTGTTCCTCGACCCGCGGATTGTAGATCCGCATTTTGGGCCCGTCCCCGGCGCGGCGCCGCGCGAAATGCCACTGGGATAGGGCAGCACCGTATAGATCGGCTGTTTCCCGCTCGCGCAAGTCCTCCGGGTCGACCTGCCGGTAGAACTGCCGGATGAACTCCATCACCTGGGCTTGCTCTCGCAGGGGGACACGGGCGCGCACCAGGGCGAGGACTTCCTCGACCAGATCGGCGCTGTCTTCGACACGCAGGTTCAAGAGGGCTCCCAGGAGCAGGTCTTTCGGGCCGCCGGAGGGCAGCCCTGCAGGGCGAGATTAGCGGAAATCCCCGTCGCTGAGAACGAGCTTCGTGGCTATGCAGCCCGCTTCCACATGCCGGTCGAAACGTAGCGCTCCCCGGTGTCGTTGAGCACGGTGACCAGGATGCGAAAGCGGCCGGTGGCGGCGAGCTGGAGCGCTCCGTGCACGTAAGCGCCCGAGGAGGGTCCGACGAACAGGCCTTCCCGGGCAAGCCGGCGGCACAGGGACACCGCCTCCTCCAGGGTGACGGGGATGCGCTGGTCGATCAAGGGTTCGTCCAGGATGGCGGGCACGATGTCGCCCGGATGGCCCAAGGGCTTAAGCCCTTCGATGCCCGGGAAGGTCTCGGGAATGACCGCCGCCACGTACGCGTCGGGCCGTGCTTCCTTGAGCCGGCGCCCGACGCCGGTGATGGTGCCTCCAGTCCCCACGCCAGCAACAAACGCGTCCGGAGGGCCCAGCCCTTGCTGCGCCAACTGCTTGAGGATCTCCCGGCCCGTGGTCTCGTAATGGGCGCGCCAGTTCTCCGGATTGGAATACTGGTCGCAATACCAGTAGCGCTCGGGGTGGGTCTGCGCCAGCCGCTTCGCTTCCCGCAAGGCGAAGTCATAGCCTTCCAGGGGGTCGGTGAGGATCAACTCGGCGCCGTGGGCGGCGATGCGGGCGAGCCGCTCCTCGCTGGCGTTACCCGGCACCACCAGGGTGACCGGAATGCCCAGGGCCGCGCCCAGCAGGGCGTAGGAGATGCCGGCGTTGCCCGAGGAGGAGTCCAGCAGCCGCCGTCCTCCGACGAAGCGCCCTTCGGCCACGGCCTGCCTCAGCATGCGGGCGACTGGCCGGTCCTTGATGGAGCCGCCCGGGTTCACGCTTTCCAGCTTGGCAAAGAGCCGCACCCCCATCTCCCGGGCAAGCTGGATCTCCACCAGAGGAGTCCCTCCGATGCGGGCGAGGAGGGGGTGGGAGTCGAGGGCTTGTGGCCGCTCCGGTTTCATGGCGTGGCGCTCGCGCAGAAACGCTCATAGTCGATGTAGCCGGGGAACTGGATACCGTCCCCGCAGTAACGGCAGCGGGGGTCCCGCTCCAGGGTGAGCTCGTCGAAGCGCGCACGCAGCGCGTCGTAGTACAGCAACCGTCCCACCAGAGGGTCACCGATCTCCAGAATCAGCTTGATCGCCTCGGTGGCCTGGAGCAGCCCGATAATCCCGGGCAGTACCCCCAGCACGCCCGCCTCGGCGCAGGAGGGGGCGAGCTCCGCAGGCGGGGGCTCCGGATAGAGGCAGCGGTAACAAGGCCCGCGGCGCTTGGGCCAGCGAGGCCAGAATACCGTGACCTGGCCTTCGAAGCGGAACACCGACCCGTGCACGTTGGCAATGCCAAGCTTCACGCAGGCGTCGTTCACCAGGTAGCGGGTCGGGAAGTTGTCCGAGCCGTCCACCACCAGGTCGTAGCCGGAGAAGATCTCCTCCACGTTGCGGCTGGAGAGGTGGGTTTCGTAGCCCACCACCTTCACCGCCGGATTCAAAGCGTTGAGGGTTCTCTTAGCGGAAGCGACCTTGGAGGTACCCACTCGCTCGTCGGTATGGAGCACCTGGCGCTGCAGGTTGCTGCGATCCACTACGTCGTGGTCCACGATCCCCAGAGTGCCCACGCCGGCAGCTGCTAGGTACAGCGCCGCGGGGCTGCCCAATCCGCCAGCGCCAATCAGCAGGACCTTCGACTGCATGAGCTTGAGCTGACCCGCTTCCCCCACCTCTGGCATGAGTAGATGGCGCGAGTAGCGCTCCCGATCGGCCGGCGCGAAGCGCGGTGGCACTTCCACTGGCAGCCCTTCGTTCTTCCAGCGGGTAAAGCCACCCGCCATGGAATAGACCTTCTTGTAGCCGAGCCGCCTCAGCTCCTCCGCGGCGAAGAGGGAGCGCGCCCCGCCGGCGCATAGGGTAACGATGGGGCGGTCATAGTCCGGCACCACATCCTCGATCTTGAGCTCCAGATAACCTCGCCCGAGCCGGTGCGCCCCCGGCGGGCTGCCCTGGGCGATTTCCTCGGCTTCCCGCACGTCCACCAGAACGGCACCCTTCGCCTGAAGCGCCAGGGCTTCGGCGGGTGTCACTTCAGGGACGGTTTGCTTCAGCTCTGCCAGTCTCAGGTCCCGCGCTTTCATGACGACCTCCTAATCGGACGCCCGGGAAAACGCCGCGTCGCCGCCTCCCGCCACTGCCGGAACGATGGAGAGCACGTCTCCGTCGGACACGGGGGTCGCCAGGCCGCTCAGGCTGCGCACGTTGCGCCCGGCGATGAACACGTTCACGAACTGGCGCAGCTCCCCATCGGGCCCCAGCACCCGGGGCAACAGCCCCTCGTGGCGGCGGCCGAGGGCCTGCAGCGCCTCCCCCACCGTGGTTCCAGCCACCTCCACCTCCTCGGCACCGTCAGTATAGGAACGCAGGGGCATGGGAATGCGGATCTTGACCGTGCTCATGGGTTAACAACCTCCTCTTCGAACACGCCGTCCTTGAGCCGCCAGGAACGCAGCTCCGTCAGGCCCTCCGGGCCCACGGAAGCGATCACATAAGACCACCCCTCCCAGGCGTGGGCTCGGTCGGTGGCAGACGGGCGGGCCGGGTGGTCGGGGTGGGAATGCCAGACGCCGACGATGGAAAGCCCCCGCGCCCGGGCGGACTCGTCGGCCTTCAGGTAATCCTGGGGGTCCAGGAAATAGCGGTCCCGTGCCCGCTCTTGGTTGAGGTTGCGGGCCGGGAAGACTTCCACCACTTCGGTGACGCCGTCGCGGCTGCGGCCGATGAGCACGCCACAGGTCTCCTGGGGATAGCCTTTTTCCGCCCAGGCACGAAGACGCGCCTGCTCGGCTGGGGGCAAATGGAGCGTTGCCATCGAGCTTCCTCCGTTTGCCGATTCGCCCGCCGTCGGGCGGCACGGGAGCCTACCCGGCGGGCCGATCGCAGACCTGCACCATCCCGTTCTCCACCCGTACCGGAAAAGTGGCGATATCCTCGTAGGCCGGTGGCGCCAGCACCTCTCCGGTCTTGATGGAGAAGCGGGCGCCGTGGCGCGGGCACACGATCACATCGCCCTCGATGTCGCCGCTTGCGAGATCTCCGCCGTCATGGGTGCACAGATCCTCGATGGCGTAGAATTGCCCCTCCAGGTTGATTACCGCCACCGGCCGCCCGTCCAGATCCACGGTGCGGCAGGTGCCCGGCGGGATCTCCTCCACAGGAGCGACATCGTACCACTGGGTCATGGCGAATCAGCGTATCCTTCTCGAGCGCGAGGCGCCGAGCTTGCGGCGCTCCTCACAGCATTCCCAATTGCAGTTTCGCCGCCTCGGACATGCGCTCCATGGTCCAGGGCGGCTCCCAGGTCAGCTCCACCTTCACGTCCTTTACCCCTTCGACGGCGCTTACCCGCTCCCGGACCACGTCGGGAAAGCTCTGGGCCACGGGGCAGCCCGGCGCCGTGAGGGTCATGGTGATCAGCACCTCACCCTGCGGCGTCACCTCCAGGCCGTAGATCAATCCCAGGTCATAAATGTTGACCGGGATCTCGGGATCGTAAATCTCCCGCAGAGCCGCGATCACCTGGCTCTCGATCCCTTCCTGGGGTATCGCTTCGTCTTGCCTTTGCGCCACGTCTTCCCAACGGGTGTTCATGGGCGTCTTCTCATTCTGTGGACACCGGCGTCTTCTGATCGCTCAAGGCGGCGTGAAGGGTATGCCAGGCCAGGGTCGCACACTTCACCCGAGCCGGAAACTCCCGCACTCCAGCAAGCACTTCCAGCTTGCCCAGGTCGGCATGGCCGCCTTCGTCCGAGTCGGTCACCATGGCGTGGAACGCCTGGAACAAACGCTGCGCCTCTTCCAGGGTCTTGCCCTTGAGCGCCTCGGTCATCAGGGAAGCGGAGGCCGTGGAGATGGCGCAGCCCGATCCCTGGAAACTCACGTCCCCGATCACCTCGCCCTCGAGCTTCAGGTACACGGTCACCTTGTCCCCGCACATGGGGTTATAGCCCTCGGCATGGCGATGGGCGTCCTCCATCTTCCGGAAATTGCGCGGATTCCGGTTGTGGTCGAAGATGACTTCCTGGTACAGCTCCCGCAGGTCCGCCACGCTCACCTCACTGTGAAAACCAACCTCAACCGAAGACTTCCCGAACCTTGTGCAAGCCCGCCACCAGAGCGTCTACATCCTCCCGGGTGTTGTATAGGGCGAAGGACGCCCGGGCAGTGGCCGCCACCCCATAGCGGTCCATCACCGGCATGGCACAGTGGTGCCCGGCACGAATCGCTACTCCCTGGTGGTCCAGGATGGTGCCGATATCGTGGGGATGCACGCCGTCCATCACGAAGGACAGGATCCCGGCCTTGTGCCGGGCGGTGCCCACCAGACGCAAGCCCTTGATCCCGGCCACCGCCTCGGTCGCGTACTGGAGCAGGGCGTGCTCGTGGGCGGCAATCGCTTCCATGCCGATGCCCATCACGTAATCCAGGGCCGCCCCGAGACCAACGGCACCGGCGATGTGGGGCGTACCCGCCTCGAACTTGTAGGGCAGGTCGTTGTAGAGCGTCTTGTCGAAGGTGACCACCTTGATCATGTCGCCCCCGCCCTGGTACGGCGGCATGGCGGCAAGTAACGCCTCCTTGCCATAGAGCGCTCCGATCCCGGTGGGACCGTAGATCTTGTGACCAGAGAAGGCATAGAAGTCACAGTCCAAGGCCTGTACGTCCACCGGGACGTGGGGGACCGCCTGGGCCCCGTCCAGTAACACCTTGGCCCCCACGGCATGGGCCCGCTCCACGATGCGCTCGACCGGGTTGATGGTGCCCAGGGCGTTGGACACGTGCACTGCCGCCACGATGCGAGTACGTTCGGAGACAAGCCGTTCGAACTCCTCGAACACCATCTCGCCGGCATCGTTGATTGGCGCCACCCTGAGAACCGCCCCAGTCTGCTGGCACACCATCTGCCACGGCACGATGTTGGAGTGGTGCTCCATGGCGGTGATGAGCACTTCGTCGCCGGGCTTGAGAACGGTACGCCCATAGCTCTGGGCCACCAGGTTGACCCCCTCGGTGCAGCCGCGCACGAATACGATTTCCCGAGCCGAGCGGGCGTTCAAGAAGCGAGCTACCTTTTGCCGGGCCCCCTCGTAGGCGTCAGTGGCTTTCTGGGACAAGGCATGCACGCCGCGGTGCACGTTGGCGTTGCATTCCTCGTAGTAGCGCCGTTCTGTCTCGATCACGGACGCCGGCTTCTGGCTGGTGGCAGCGTTATCCAGATAGACCAGGGGTTTGCCATAGACCTGCTGCTTGAGGATGGGAAAGTCCTCACGCCAGCGGTATGCCGGAGCCACATGTCGGATTAGGGCTTCCTTCGTTGCGCTCATACCAGCTCCCTGATGGTTTCACCTTCGGGCAAGCGCCCGATCAAGAACTCCTCCAGCCGCACGCGCACGGGTTTGAGGCCGATGCGGTTGATCACGTCGTTGGCGAAGGCGTAGGTAAGGACGTTTCTTGCCGCCACCTCCCCCAGGCCCCGGGAGCGCAGATAGAACAACATGTCCTCATCGAGCTGTCCCACGGTGGCGCCGTGGGCGCACTTCACGTCGTCGGCGTAGATCTCCAGTTGGGGCTTGGTGTCCACCTCGGCGTCCCGGGAAAGGAGCAGGTTGTTGTTGGTCTGCTCCGCATCGGTCTTCTGCGCCCCGGGATGGACCACCACCCGTCCGCTAAACACGCCCCGGCCGGCCCCATCCAGCACCCCGCGGTAATACTCCCGGCTGGTGCCGCGGGGTTTGGCATGGTCGATGCGGGTGTGATGGTCCGCGTGCTGGCGCCCGCCCACCAAGTACAGCCCGTTCAGGGTCGTTTCGCACCCTTCGTCATTGAGCGCCACGGCGATGTCGGTACGGGAGAGCTGGGCCCCCAGCGCCATGGAATGGGAGACGAAGCGGGCGTCCCGGCGCTGCTCGGCATAGAGGCCCGCCAGATGGATAGTTCTCACGTCCTCCTGCTGCAGCCTCACGTGCTCCACCGCCGCGCCAGGACCCACCGAGATCTGGGTCAGGGCGTTGGTGAAGGCGGCAGCGCCCGGGCTGCCCACGTAGTGCTCGATTATCAGCGCCTGCGCACCCTCCTCGGCCTGGATCAAGTGGCGCAGGTGGGCCGCGCGCCCACCGCCGCTCGCGAAGATCAGCAGATGCAAGGGACGGGGAAGCTTCACCCCGGGCTGCAAATGAACGACGGCCCCGTCCCGGGCGAAGGCAGTGTTTAGCGCCGCCAGAGCTCCGCCCCACGCTTCGCTCCCGAAGTACGGCGCGAGTAGTTCCGACCCCTGCTCCAGCAGCTCTGCGAGGCAGGTCACCCGGGCGCCCGGCGGCAACTGCCCCAGCCGGGAAAGCTGGGGCACGAAACGGCCGTCCGCGAACACGAGCAAGTCCGCCTCCAGGCGGGCGAAGCGATGGGCCGCCAGGGCGCCCTCGAGCTCGCGCGGCACCGCCCACTCCGTGGCCGGCGCGAAATGCGCCTTCTCCAGAGAGATGAGGCTCGTGTACTTCCAGTCCTCGTCACGCATGGTGGGGAAGCCCAGTGCCCGGAAACGCTCCAGGGCCTGCTCCCGCACCTTGCGCACCCAAGGCACCCTGTGCCCGGGAAGCCCCTCGGCCACGGCCGCGTAGTCGTCGGCGTAGCGGGCCGCGGCGTTCGCCTTGAGATCGTCCACCTTCACGCCCGTACCTCCTGGCTTCCGCCCGCGTGGGCCGCCACCCAGGCGTAGCCGTGTTTCTCCAGCTCGAGCGCGAGCTCCCGTCCGCCCGAGCGGATGATGCGGCCCTGGGCTAGCACGTGCACGAAATCCGGCACGATGTAGTTGAGCAGCCGCTGGTAGTGGGTGACCAGCACCATGGCGCGCTGCGGGCTGCGCAGCGAATTGACCCCTTCCGCCACCACCTTAAGGGCGTCGATGTCCAGACCCGAGTCGGTCTCGTCCAGGATCGCGAGCCTGGGCTCCAGCACCGCCATCTGCAGGATCTCGTTGCGCTTCTTTTCGCCGCCGGAGAAGCCCTCGTTCACCGAGCGGTAGAGGAACTCCTCCGGAATCTGGACCAGCTTCATTCGCTCCTTCACGAGCTTCAGGAAGTCCATGGCGTCCAGCTCGGGCTCTCCCCGGGCCTTGCGCACCGCGTTGACCGCCGCCTTGAGCAGGTAGACGTTGGAGACACCGGGAATCTCCACCGGGTACTGAAATGCCAGGAAAATGCCCGCCCGGGCCCGCTCTTCGGGCGGCAGTGCCAGCAGGTCCTGGCCCAGGTACAACACCTCGCCCTGGGTCACCTGGTAGCCCTCCCGGCCGGCGATCACGTTGGCCAGCGTGCTCTTGCCCGAGCCGTTGGGCCCCATGATGGCGTGCACCTCTCCCGGGTTCACCTTGAGGGAGAGCCCTTTGAGGATGGCCTTGCCCTCCACCGTTACGTGCAGATTCCTGATGTCCAGCATCGTCATGTCCTTTTTCGAATCCTTAATCCTCAGCCCACGCTGCCTTCCAGGCTCACCCCCAGGAGCTTCTGCGCCTCCACCGCGAACTCCATGGGCAGCTCCTTGAACACTTCTTTGCAGAAGCCGTTTACGATCATGGAGACCGCGTCCTCGGCGGATATGCCGCGCTGCATGCAATAGAAAAGCTGGTCCTCACCGATGCGGGAAGTGGTGGCCTCGTGCTCCACCCGCGCCGTCGGGTTCTTGACCTCGATGTAAGGAAAGGTATGGGCCGCGCACTTGTCACCCATCAGCAAGGAATCGCACTGGGTGTAGTTGCGGGCGTTCTCGGCACCCTTGAGCACCTTCACCAGGCCCCGGTAGGCGTTGCGGCCATGACCAGCAGAAATCCCCTTGGAAACGATGGTGGAGCGGGTGTTTTTGCCGACGTGGATCATCTTGGTGCCGGTGTCGGCCTGCTGGTAGTGGTTCGTGAGGGCGACCGAGTAGAACTCTCCCACCGAGTTGTCCCCCTTGAGGATGCAGCTCGGATACTTCCAGGTGATGGCCGAGCCGGTCTCCACCTGGGTCCAGGAGATGTGGCTGTTTGCCCCGCGGCACTCGCCCCGCTTGGTCACGAAGTTGTAGATGCCCCCCTTGCCTTCCTTGTCCCCCGGATACCAGTTCTGCACCGTTGAATACTTGATCTTGGCGTTGTCCAGGGCGATCAGCTCCACCACTGCGGCATGGAGCTGGTTCTCGTCGCGCATGGGCGCAGTGCAGCCCTCCAGGTACGAGACGTAGGAGCCCTCGTCGGCGATAATGAGGGTGCGCTCGAACTGGCCGGTCGACTTGGCGTTGATGCGGAAATAGGTGGACAACTCCATGGGGCACTTGACGCCCTTGGGCACGTAGACGAAGGAGCCGTCGGAGAACACCGCCGAATTGAGGGCAGCGAAGAAGTTGTCGGTATAGGGCACCACTGAGCCCAGGTAGCGCTTGACCAGCTCCGGATGCTCCCGCACCGCCTCGGAGAAGGAACAGAAGATGATGCCCATGGCCGCCAGCTTGTCCTTGAAGGTGGTGGCGACGGACACGCTGTCGAACACCGCATCCACCGCCACGCCCGCCAAGATCTCCTGCTCCTTCAGGGGAATGCCCAGCTTCTCGTAAGTGCGCAGCAGCTCCGGATCCACTTCATCCAGGCTCTTGGGACGCTCCTTCTTGGTCTTGGGTGCCGCGTAGTAATAAATGTCCTGGTAGTCGATCCTCGGGTAGCGCACGCTTGACCAGCGGGGTTCCTGCATGGTCAGCCAGTGACGATAGGCTTGGAGACGCCACTCCAGCATGAACTCGGGCTCTTCCTTCTTCGCCGAGATCATGCGGATGATGTCCTCGTTGAGCCCCTTGGGAACCAGGTCGGTCTCGATGGGCGTCTCGAAGCCATGCTGATATTCCCGGCGGATCAGCTCGTCCAGGTGTTGTGCGGCCGTCGACATGGAAGATTCTCCTCTGGCAATCCTTTCAAGCGTTGACCTGGGCTCGGCGGTGGGCGAGCAACTGATCGGTGTTCACCACCGCCAAAGTGGGCTGGGCCATGTCAGCCAGGGTCACCCCCGTGAGCGCCTGGCGCACTGCGGCGTTGATCTTCATCCAATTCACCCGCACCGAGCAGGAGGTCTCCTGCTCGCACAGCCCGGGGGCGCTCGAGCACTCTGTCAGTCCGATGGGTCCCTCGATGGCATCGATGATCTCCATGAGGGTGATGGCGTCCGGCGTCCGGGCCAGGCTGTAGCCCCCCCGCATGCCCCGGTGGGACACCAAAATGGCCTCCCGGGCCAAGATCTTCAGGATCTTGCTCACCGTGGGGAGCGAAATCTGGGTGGCGGCGGCGATTTCGGCGGCGTTATGCACCCCCGCCGGATGACGCGCCAGGTAGGTCATCACCAAGGTGCCGTAGTCGGCCAATTTGCTCATGCGAATCATGGCGATTCCCGCTCCCCTCAAATTTAGGACTATTTTAGTCCTGTATCGCCGTGCAGTTCAACAAAAATTTCTCATATTGCGTTGCAGCAAAGCTATAACCCATTGAACAATCATGGATACATAGATAGCGCCGGGAAGGTCTCCAATGTTGACATAAGTTTTTGAAACAAAATAACTTTCTCCCACTGGGTCCACGGCTTCCACCGCTTCGCCTACATCGAGGGGGGATCCTCGCAATCCCCATGGGGTTATTTGCGTCCCCGATCTCACCCGTAACAGCCGGGATTTCGGTTCCCAGACGCGGGCCCAGACCAGGGACTACTGGGTCATTGGCCTGGACGTGGTAGTCCAGCGCAGGGGCATATAGCTCGCCGCCGAGCTCTCCCTCACGGCTATCCCCTGTGCGTCTCGGACGCGGCAGCCCTGATTGCCCGGGTAAGCGGCCCCTAGCCCCCTGTCTGGCAGCGCTTTCCTGCCTTCCTCGCTGGGCGCCAGCCCAGGGGGGGCTGGGGAGCACCTCCCTGGGGAAGGCTCATCGGCATCAGGCTGGCGAGACCCGAAAGCATTCCCTCTGTTCGCTGGCTGGTACTAAACGACGTGGCGCCGGTCATTCCCCGAGAGGTCCGCCATCGCATCGGGTGCCATGCGGCCGAGATCCCCGGTCCGCCCGCTGGAAGGTCTTCGAGGCCTATTTACGGAAAATCCTTCGCCCCGTTCAGACCCCTCTCAGAGTCCCCAGCAGCACTATTTCGCCCTCCCCAGTCGCTGGCGCACGGAGGACACGGCAGCAACGCCCCCGACGACGATCCGCCCCTGGGAGAGGCTTTCCGCCAATGTTTCTCCCAAGATGTGGTGCCGTGGACTTGTAGGGTGCGATCCGCTGCCCGTGCTGGCGCTCTGCCGGGCGCGGCATCGGACCTTCTACCCTAGAGACCGTGCGGCCAGAACGGGGACCTAGGGCCCGTGACCTGGAATTTCCCAGCGTCCGCCATGCCCCAACCCGCATGAGCGAGGACCAGATCCGGCCCATCCAGGACCTCTTGCGAGCAAAACCGCCTGGAGGAGCCGTACCGACGTCCTGCTGCACGACACCCTCTGTGGGAAATCTGACCCGCAAGCGCCACCGCGGTCGCGTTCGAGCAGCCCCAGTGCCCTGCCAATGATTTGTTGGGTAAGCGTTTTCATCGCAAGGTCGCGCGGCGCCCCGGCATGGCACATTGCTTGCAATATTCCGGGCGCGAGGGCCGTTTCCGGCCGTACCGGGACGGCTCGATCACGACGGAACCACCCATGCTAAAGCTCATCCACACCGCCGAGCACTCCGCAGGGCCCTCAGGGGAAGGCCCCGAAGCAAGCATAGACCTCCAGGGCTTGCTGGATCGTCTGGACCAGATGGTGTACCGGTATCGTACTGACGAAGAGGGCACCATGGAGTTCATGGGCGGGGGCTGCCTCGTGGTCACAGGCTTCCCGGCCGAGGATCCGGTGTTCCGCTCCCGGGCCGCCTTCGAGGAATTGATCCTGCCTCAGTATCGGCGGCGCGTGCGACGCGCGATCGAGGAGGCCCTGGAAGCCTGCCAGCGCTTCGAAGTGGAATACCGTCTGATTGATGCCCTCGGCCAGGTGCGCTGGGTACTGGAGCGGGGCATCGGCATCATCGACGCCGACGAGCGTCGCGTGGCCGTCGAAGGCACGGTGACCGACATCACCACCCGCAAACGCTGGGAACGCTCTCTCAAGAAGTCGGAAGAACGTTTCCGCGGCATGGTGGAGCACGCAGCCGAGGGGATTTTTCAATGTACCCCCGAGGGCGCATGGCTCTACGCTAATCCGGCCGCGGCGCAACTGTTCGGCTACGAATCCCCTCGGGAGCTCATGGGTTCCGTGTCCAACATCCCGCTGCAACTCTACGCCGATCCTACCCGCTACGCCGAGTTCCAGCGGCGGCTGCGCGAAGAAGGGGTGGTCACCGACTTCGAGGTAGAGGTAAGCCGCAGGGACGGGGAAAGCGTGTGGGTGCTCCAGAGCGGGCGCGCGGTGCACGGAAAGCGGGGCGAGATCGCCTATTTCGACGTCTTCATGCGAGACGTGACCGAGCGCAAGCAGCATCTGGAAGCCATCCAGCGCCAGGCAACCCACGATCCCATCACGGGGTTACCCCAACGCAACGATCTCTACCGGCGGCTACAGCTGGCCATGTCCGAAGGCGCCCGTAGCGGCTCGCCCGTGGGGCTTGCCCTGCTGCATCTAGACGGATTCCAGGAGCTCAACCGGCGCCTCGGCTACCTGATGGGAGACCAGGTGCTGCGGGCCGTGGCCCAGCGCCTGGGCGTCTCAATCCGAGAGAAGGACGTGGTGGTGCGCATCGGCGGAGGAGAATTCGCCCTGATCCTGCCCGGCGAGCCCGACGGGGGCGCCATTATCGATCAGGTGAACCGGGCGGTGCAGGTGGTCTCCCAACCCCTGACCCTTGGAGACGAGGAGCTACGCCTTACCCTGAGCGTGGGCTTGAGTCTGTTCCCGGAGCACGGGGGCAGCCCGGAGAAGCTTTTCATCCGGGCCGAGGAGGCCATGAACGCAGCCCGGGACGCGGGAGGCAACACCCTGCGCTTGTATCGTCCCACCGAATCTTCGGTAAGCGACACAGCAAGCGGTACGTGGTCCAGAGCGCCCAGCACGGCGGGGCCCTTGGATCCCCTCAAGCGCCTATACGCCCGCCTGCGTCCCCCGTCCCGGTCCTAAACCCCAAAGGGCACGTCTTCCCTGGAGCGCCAAGCCACCGCTTAAGCCTGCGAAGAGGCTCACCACGAATCGTTTTCAACCAAAATGAATGACGGGGCGGCACCTTCGCCAAAGGTCGAAGCTTCAGGAAGGAAGGACCTGGCTCCAGCCTTGACGCTCCCCTTGGCCCCGTGGATGATGGTCCAACATGTGCCGTAGAGGGCCGCCGTGCCGTTGCTTTCCGCCTCCCCATGTTCATCTTCGAGCTGATCGCCGAGCAGCGTATCCAGGAAGCGATCGAAGCGGGCGAATTCGACCATCTGCCGGGCGCCGGCAAGCCTCTCGTCCTGGACGACGACCGCATGGTGCCTGAGGCGCTGCGCGCGGCGTTGCGAGTACTCAAGAACGCGGGCTACGTGCCTCCGGAAGTGGAGCAGCTCAAGGAGCTGCGGGAGCTTACGCGCTCCATCGAAGCCACGCTAGACGATGAGGAGCGGCGCCGGGCTCTGGCCAAGCTCAACCTGCTGTCCCTTCGCCTCGCCCTGTCCCGGGGCCTCGCAGGCTACCTGCGTATCGAATCCCAATATTACGAGAAGGTCATCCACCGCTTGGCGAGTCCTCAGGACAAATGATGGTGCTTTGATCCCATGCGGTTTGGAATGGGAACACGACAGGAATCACCCCTCTGCCGTCGAGTGAAATGCCCTCCGCCGACGCCTTGGCGCAATACTACTCCTGCAGCGCTCCTTCGCGGCAGCGCCTACTCGACTGGCAAGCCAGCCGCTTTCCACTCGGGGAAGCCCTCCTTCAGGCGCCGCGCTTTCCAGCCCTTCTGGCGCAGCCGCGCCACTGCTTCGAAAGCCAGCACGCAATAGGGCCCGCGGCAGTAGGCCACGATCTCCCGATCCTGGGGCAGCTTGGAGAGCCGACCCTCCAGCTCGGTGAGCGGAATGTTGATGGCTCCCGGCAGATGACCAGCGGCGTACTCCTCGGGCGGGCGCACATCCAGCACCGTGACCAAGCCCTTGCGCGCCCGCGCCAGCAGCTCCTGGGCCGGGATGGGCTCCAGGTCGTCCCGGCTGGTGAGGTAGCTGCGCACCAGCTTCTCCACCTCGGCGATGCGCCGTTCCGCCACCTGGCGAAGGATATAAAGGAGCCTCACCACGTCGTCGCCAGCGATCGCGTAGTAGACCCGTAAGCCCTCCTTGTGTGCCAACACCAGTCCGGCCTGTCGCAACGCCTGCAGGTGCTGGGACGTGTTGGCCACCGACAAGCCGGAGACCTTGGCCAACGCCTCCACGCTGCGGGGTCCTTGGGCGAGGAACTCCAGGAGCTCCAGCCGGTTGGCACTGGCGAGCGCCCGAGCGACCCGGGCGAATTGGGTAAACAGCTCGTGCTTGGCACTTGGTCTTGACATAACCAGAAGCTAATTTCTATTATTCAATTGAATTCTTGAATATTAACCCATCCCCTGTCGCCAAGAAAGGCGGACCGCCGGGCGAGAGAGGAAAGCGGATGAACGGTAACGAGTTTGCTGCCGCTTGGGAAGTGCCCCTGCGCCTGTGGGCATTCTTCGGCGTGCTAGCCGTCTTGGTCCTGTGGGAGCTCAAGGCGCCGCGCCGAATTCCGGTTTTACCCCGGCGCAAGCGCTGGCCCGGCAATCTGGGAATCGTCGCCCTGGACACCCTCCTCGTGCGGCTCTTAATCCCCATGACGGGTGCCGGCATGGCCGTGCTTGCCGCCGCCCAGGGCTGGGGGCTACTCAACGTGGTGCCGATCCCGTTCTGGCTTGCCGTCCTTCTCTCAGTGGTTCTCCTCGACCTGGCCATCTATGGGCAGCACGTGCTCTTCCATACGCTACCCCCACTGTGGCGGGTGCACCGCATGCACCACGCAGACCTGGAGGTCGACGTAACCACGGGTGCTCGCTTTCATCCCATCGAGATCGTGCTTTCCTTACTGATCAAGCTAAGCGTGATCGTCGCCCTGGGAGCGCCCGCCACGGCGGTGGTGCTGTTCGAAATCCTGCTCAACGCTACCTCCATGTTCAACCACAGCAACGTGCGCCTTCCCCCAACGGTGGAAGCGCTGCTGCGACGGGTGATCGTGACGCCGGACATGCACCGCGTCCATCATTCGATCAAGCGCCAGGAAACCGATAGCAACTTCGGCTTCAATCTGTCCCTGTGGGATCGGCTGTTCGGCACCTACCGGGCCCGGCCGGAGGACGGGCACGAGGCCATGGCCCTCGGCATCCCCGACTTCCGCGATCCCCGCGACTGCACAACGCTGTCGGGGATGCTCACCATCCCCTTCCGCGGCCGCGCCGGGCACGCGTCCCGCCTCGAGCCGGGCCATGAAGGCCACTAGCCTGGTGCGCGCTGCCCTCGCGCTCCTGCTCGCGGGCGGTATCGTGGCCGCGATCCATTCCGGCGGCGCCGACCTCGACGCGCTGCGAACGCTACCCGAACGGATGGGGATGGCCGCCCCCCTCGCCTTCATCGCCCTGTACGCGGTGGGGGCGGTCCTCTTTCTGCCCGGCTCCGTCTTTACCCTCGCCGCAGGCGCCGTGTTCGGGCCGGTGGTGGGCGCGTTCTACAGCCTGGCGGGGGCGACCCTCGGGGCGACGCTCGCTTTCCTTTGCGCCCGGTACCTGATCGGCGATTGGGTACGACGGCATGCGGGCACTCGCTTGCAGGCATTGCTCCAGGGAGTCGAAGCGGAGGGCTGGCGGTTCGTGGCGTTCGTTCGCCTGGTGCCGCTCTTTCCGTTCAATGCGTTGAACTACGCGTTGGGCCTGACCCGCATCCCGCTGGGGCCCTACGTCGCGGCCTCTTATGTGGCCATGCTGCCAGGGGCAGCGGCCTATGCTTACCTGGGCTACGCCGGGCGGGAGGCGCTGGTAGGAAGCGAAACCCTGATTCATGACGGGCTCATCGCTCTGGCGCTCCTCGCGGCGGTACTCTTTCTTCCCCGCTTCGTGCAACGCTTGCATCCTCGCGGGGTGGATCCCGCAGCGGGAACCATCACCGCAGCGGCGCTTAAGCGGCGGCTCGAAGACGGCAAGCCTCAAGCCATCCTGGACGTGCGCGAGCCCGACGAATACCGTGGCGAGCTGGGCCACCTTCCCGGTGCGCTCAACATACCCCTTGCCCATTTGGCCGAGGCCTTGTCGGCGCTCGAGCCGTTGAAGGACCGAGGTATCGTCGTCGTGTGCCGCACCGACAAACGCTCGGCCAAGGCGGCAAGGCTACTGCGGCGCCAAGGGTTCCACCCTGTTGAGGTGCTGCGAGGCGGCATGGAACAGTGGAACCGAGAAGGCTACCCGATCACCCGCTCAACTCCCTGCGATCCGGAAGGAGGCGTTCATGGGCAAAACCCTCTTCATCCTTAACGATCCCCCTTATGGGACAGAGCGGAGCTATAACGGCCTGCGTCTGGCCATCTCCCTCCTCAAGGGCGAAGGGGAGGCGGTTCGTGTTTTCCTGATCGGCGACGGAGTCGTCTGCGCCAAGCGCGGCCAGAAAGTTCCTCAGGGCTACTACAACCTCGCCCACATGCTGGAGCTGGTTGCCCGCCGCGGTGGGGAAATCGGCGTGTGCGGCACCTGTCTGGAAGCCCGAGGCATCGCCGTTACCGACTTGGTGGAAGGCGCCCGAGCGAGCACCATGGCGGAGCTGACCGCTTGGGTCCAGTGGGCGGACAAGGTAGTCTCGTTCTGAGGCCCGATCGGCCCGGACCGGCCGCCTGCGTCGAGCGCTGCTCCTCGGGCTTTCACGACTCGGGCCCGAGCCTGGGCCGCGGGATGACGGGCGCCTGCCCGCGCTTGTAGACCAGGAGGGTGCGCTTGAACGTGATCACCACTACCCCGTCCTGGTTGTAACCCGTGGTCCTGACGGTCACGATGCCCACGTTGGGGCGTGACCTCGACTCCCTCTTTTCCAGGACTTCCGATTGGGAGTAGAGGGTGTCGCCCTCGAATACCGGGTGCGGCAGCCGAATCTCGTCCCAACCCAGATTGGCGAACACGTTCTGGGACACGTCGATCACGCTCTGACCGGTGACCAGCGCCAGCGTGAACGTGGAATCCACCAACGGCCGCTTAAACTCCGTCTGAGCCGAGTAATGGGCGTCGAAGTGGATCGGCGCCGTATTCTGGGTCAGGAGGGTGAACCAGATGTTGTCGGTCCGGGTAATGGTGCGTCCCAGCGGATGGGGGTAGACGTCCCCCACCTCGAAGTCCTCGTAGAATCGCCCGCGCCAGCCCTCCTTGAGCGCCATCGCCGCCTTCTCCCATTCAATAAGACCGAGGTAGCCCCAGCACGTGCTCGGCCACGTAGGCCAGGATCAGGTTGGTGGAAACCGGCGCCACTTGATATAGGCGCGTCTCCCGAAACTTGCGCTCCACATCGTACTCGGCAGCGAAGCCGAACCCGCCATAGGTCTGGAGCGTCACGTTGGCCGCTTCCCACGAAGCGTCGGCTGCCAGAAGCTTGGCCATGTTGGCTTCGGCACCACAGGGCTTGCCCCGGTCGAACAGCTCGGCGGCACGGAAGCGCATGAGGTTCGCTGCCTCCACGTTCACGTAAGCGCGGGCGATGGGAAACTGGACCCCCTGGTTCTGGCCGATGGGCCGCTCGAACACCACCCGCTCGCGGGCGTAGCCGGCCGCCTTTTCGATGAACCAGTAGCCGTCCCCAATGCACTCCGCCGCGATCAGAATGCGCTCCGCGTTCATGCCGTCCAGGACGTAGCGAAAGCCCTGGCCCTCTTCGCCGATCAGGTTCTCCGCCGGAATTTCCAGTTCGTCGAAGAACACCTCGAAGGTTTCGTGATTGACCATGTTGCGGATCGGGCGCACGCTGACTTGCTTTCCCAGAACTCCCCGCAGGTCCACCAGGAACACCGACAGGCCCTCCCCCTTCCTCTTCACCTCGGCGAGGGGCGTGGTACGGGCGAGCAGCAGCATCAGGTCCGAATGCAGCACCCGGGAAGTCCAGACCTTCTGTCCGTTCACCACGTAACGGTCGCCCTTTTTCACTGCCGTGGTCTTGAGGCGGGTCGTGTCGGAGCCGGTGGTGGGCTCAGTGACGGCGAAGGACTGGAGCCTCAACCGTCCGGCGGCGATCTGCGGAAGGTATTGCCGCTTCTGCACCTCGGAGCCATGCCGCAAGAGCGTCCCCATGAGGTACATCTGGGCGTGACAGGCCGCCGAGTTGGCGCCGCAGCGGTTGATCTCCTCCAGGATGACGGAGGTCTCCGTCACGCCCAGCCCCGCGCCACCGTATTCCTCAGGAATCAGGGCCGAGAGCCAACCCGCCCTGGTCAGCGCCTGCACGAATTCCTCGGGATAGGCCCGCTCTTCATCCAGCCGGCGCCAGTACTCAGGAGGAAACGTCCGGCACAGGGCGCGGATCGCGCTGCGCAGTTCGGGGTGGGAGGCGGCCCCTCGAAACTCCATCACGGGAGGGCGGGCGGTCGCGGTGAAGGAACGCCCCTTATCTTTGCGGCAATGGCGCGTGGTGTCAACGCTGCCCGATGCGGACTCTCCTTACGCGAGCCGCTTGCGCTGCTCGTCCAGGCCGTCCCAGAAGGCAGCCACCGCGTCCAGCATCTGGTTGCCGCAGCAGATGAAGGCGTGTTCGTCGAGGGAGGTCTGGAAGTAGTATTCCTCCAGCTCTTCCTGGGTGTGGCGGGCGTGCTGGGCTTCGAGCCGGTTGTGCCAGACGAAAAATCCCAAGGGCAGGTCGGTGCCGTGGCGCTCGTTGTAGCGTTTCAAGCCCTCGATCAGCTCCTCCCAGAAGCCCGCCGCCGCCCAGTTCTCCACCGCGTAACTCGCCGCCTGGGAGACGGCGTAGTCCTCGCTCCCGTATAGCCGGATGAGCTCGTCGCAAAAAAAGAGGGTGGAAGCAGTCCCGTGGCGGCGCTTGCCGATCTCGTCGAAGCGAAGCCCCAGCTGGCGGGCGATCTGGTAGAGCCATTCGAAATGGCCTGCCTCGAAGCGGAAGGTACCGCCCTGGACGGTGCCCTCGGTGCCCATCTTGTCGGGATCGTACTGCTCAATTTCTGCCGCCCGCCGGGCACCGTGGGGGTTAAAGATCACACCGATCTCGTTGGCGAGGATCTCCTTAGAGGCCCGCATGCCTTCCAGGGTGTCGGCATTGATCATCTTGTGGAGCTGGGCCACCAGGAACTGGTTGGAGAACACGGAGAACTGCACGACGAAGGCCCGGATCTGGGCCTCGGTCTGCTCGCCCTGCTGGAACCAGGCGGTGTAGGCGTTACGGGTGATGACCCGGTGGGTCAACAGCTCCCGGTTGATCCGCTCCTGGAAGTCGAGAAACGCCTTGCCCCGCTCGACGTTATAGCCTGCCCGCCCTGCCTGGATGGCTTGGAGGGAAGGGGCGGTCAAGCCGATAAGGCCCAAGCGTGCGGCGAAATCTTGAAGTTCCCCCGCCAGCACAACGTCCTTCTCGCTCTTTGCGTCCTCGCTCTTTTTTTCTTTGACCCCCGCCGCCGGGGCTTGGTTTACTGCCCCGCCCCTTCCGGGGTGGGAGAGGTCCCGGGCAAGGCGTCCGGCTGCCGCTCCGGGGCGGCGGCCCGGAAGGCGGGCAGCGCCTCGCAGCGCCCGGCAATAGCCTGCAGGGTGGGATAGGGTGCGAGATCGCACCCGAAACGCCGGGCGTTGTAGAGCTGGGGCACGAGGCAGGCGTCGGCGAGGGTGGGCCGATCCCCGTGGCAGTAGGGGCCGGTGGCAGCGTCCTGCGAAAGCAGGACCTCCAAGGCAGAGAGCCCCTCGGCGATCCAGTGGCACACCCACCGGCGCCGGATGTCCTCACCCAGTCCCAAAGACTGCTCCAGGTACACCAGCACCCGCCGGTTGTTGAGCGGATGGATGTCGCAAGCGATGGCCTGGGCGAGGGCCCGCACTCGAGCCCGCCCCCAGGGATCCGGCGGCAGCAAGGGGGGCTGCGGGTAGCGCTCCTCCAGGTACTCCATGATGGCCAGGGACTGGGTGAGCACCCGGCCCCCGTCCACCAGCACCGGCACGAACCCCTGGGGATTGAGGGCCCGGTGCTCTGGGCGCTGCTGCTCGCCGCGGAGGAGGTGGACGAACCGGGGCTGGTACGCGAGCCCTTTGAGGTGCAGGGCGATGCGCACTCGATAAGCGGCGGAGCTGCGGTAATAGGTGTAAAGTTCCAGCACGGCACTCCCCTCATCGACTTCCCCGTCCCCGGTGATAAGGCTGCACTTCCTGGTCGATCGCCCCGAAGATGGAACGCCCTTCCGCGTCCAACATCTCAATACGCACCCGGTCACCGAAGCGCAGATAAGGCGTCGCCGCCGCGCCCGTCTCGATCAGCTCCTGGGCCCGTTTCTCGGCGATGCAACAGAAGCCCCGGGAAGCGTCGGCGTTGGACACTGTTCCCGACCCGATGAGGGTGCCGGCTCCCAGGTGCCGTGTGCGGGCGGCGTGGGCGATGAGGGCTGGAAAGTCGAACGTCATGTCCTGCCCCGCTTCGGGAGCGCCAAAAAAAACCCCGTTCACCTGCACCCTGAGGGGCAGGTGAACCCGGCTACCGTCCCAGGCCGCCCCCAGCTCGTCGGGGGTCACTGCCACTGGGGAAAGGGCGCTCGCGGGTTTGCCATGGAGAAATCCGAATCCCTTGGCCAGCTCCGGGGGAATCAGATGGCGCAGAGAGACGTCGTTCACCAGAATGAGTAGCACGATGTGCCCCCCCGCTTCGGCGGGGTCCACCCCCATGGGCACATCATCCGTGATCACCGCCACCTCCGCCTCGAAGTCGATGCCCCAATCCTGCGACTCAGCGACAATGGGGTCGTAGGGGCCGAGAAAGCCGTCCGAGCCCCCCTGATACATGAGGGGATCCGTTGTCGCATGGGGGGGCAGGTTCGCGCCCCGAGCCCGCCGAACCCGGGCCACGTGGGAGAGGTAGGCGCTTGCGTCCAGCCACTGGTAGGCCCGGGGCAGGGGCGGCCCCAGCGCCTGCGGGTCGAGCCCAAAGGCACCCGGCATGCAACCCTCGTTGAGGAGCTGATAGACCGAAGCGAGGGCCGGGCGGCAGGCCTCCCAATCGTCCAGGGCCGCCTGGAGGGTGGAAGCGATCTCCGGCACCGCAACCGCCGTCCTCAGGTCGTGGGAGACCACCACGAGGATTCCGTCCCGCCCGCCGGACTTGAGGCTACCGAGCTTCACGGCTTGGCGAAGTCCTTCCAGGAGTCCACGTACTCCCGCCACTCGATCGCCTCTGCGGCGGGGGTCACGTCCAGGGCGTCCCGGCTGTCCACCATCACCGCCACCTCATTGGTCTGCCTGCGAGCGCCTGCGGCGGCCGCTGCAAACGCCTTGGGGTGGGGTCCGTGGGTGAAACCCGAGGGATGGAAGGTGATCATGCCAGGGCGGATATTGTCCCGGGAAAAGAACTCTCCGCGGTGGTAAAAGATGACTTCGTCGTAATCGTCGTTGTTGTGGAAGAAAGGCACCTTCAAGGCTCCCGGGTCAGATTCCAGCGGGCGCGGACAAAAGGTACACACGACGAAGCGAGGCGCGACGAAGGTGGTGTGGACGGAGGGCGGCAGGTGGGCCCGGTGACTCATCAGGGGGCGCAGGTCCCGCCAGTTGATGCGTACCGCAGCCAGGGTGCCGTGCCAGCCCACCGCGTCCAAGGGATTGAAGGGGAAGGTTTGGACGGTGAGGGCGCCGCGCCGTTTGATGACTACGCGCCACTCGGTTTCCCCCTGCTGGGCGCGAAACGCCTCGTCCATGGCCGGCACGTCCAGCACCGCGGGATCGAACGGCGCATGCTCCCCGGCGATGCCCTTGTCCGGCAGTCGGTAGCCCTCGTTGGTCGCCTCCAGTAGGAGCATCACCACCGGACGGCTCGCCTCGATGCGCCACAAGGTGCCTCGGGGAAGAAGGAGGTAGTCCCCATCGCGAAACGCTAGATGGCCGTAGTCGCAGAAGAGGTCTCCGGCGCCTTCATGAACGAAGGCGAGCTCGTCCCCGTCGGCGTTGCGCACGAGGTGATCCATCGCGCCTTCGACCCGCCACAGCCGCAGTTGCAGATGGGCGTTTGCCAGGAGCACGGGTGCGTCCCAGGGGGAAGCGCTCCCCCCTTTCAGCCGATGGGTGTCGAAGGCTCGCGGCCGCAGGGGCCCCTCGAACCGGCTCCAGGCGGTGGGCGGATGGCGATGGTACATCTGGGTGGAAGGCCCATAGAACCCTTCCCGGCCCAGCTCCCGCTCATAGGTGCCCGGCGGCAGATCGGCGTGGGCCTGGCGCGACGCGTTACCTTCGACCCGGGGAAACGAGATCCACTTGGGCATAGAGAAGTGTCTCCTAGAGCGCCCCCCGCTTCATCTGCTCCCGTTCCATCGCTTCGAACAGGGCGCGGAAATTGCCCTCGCCGAAACCTTCGTTGCCCTTGCGCTGGATCAGCTCGAAGAAGATGGGTCCGATCACGGTTTCGGTGAAGATCTGCAGCAACCATCCCTCCTGCGGGGAGCCGTCGACCAGGATACCGTGGCGCCGCAACCGCTCCCGGTCCTCCCCGTGGCCGGGAAGCCGCTCGTCCAGCGCGTCGTAATACGCCCCCGGCACTTCCAGGAAGCGCATGCCCCGCGCCCGCAGCCGCTCCACGCTGGCATAGATGTCGCCAGTCGCCAGGGCGATGTGTTGGATCCCCTCCCCCCGATAGGCGGCAAGATACTCCTCCACCTGGGACCTGTCATCGGCGGACTCATTGATGGGGATGCGAATCTTGCCGCAGGGGCTCGCCATGGCCCGGGACTTGAGCCCCGTTGCGATCCCGTGGATGTCGAAGTAGCGGATCTCGCGGAAACCGAACAGCCGTTCGTAGAATCGGGCCCATTGGTCCATGCGGCCCCGGTGCACGTTGTGGGTCAGATGGTCGACGGCGGCGAGCCCGGCGGAAGGCACCGGGGGCGCATCCACCGGAACGAAGTCCACGTCGTAGATGGTGCTGTCGCCGTAGCGATCCACCAGATAGATGAGGCTGCCGCCGATGCCCCGGATTGCCGGGATGGTGAGCTCCCCTGGTCCCACCGGGCCGTAATAGGGCTTCGCGCCTAGCGCCAAAGCCCGCTGGAAGGTCGCCTGGGCATCCCGCACGCGAATGCCGAAGGCGCACACGGACGGTCCATGGATCCGGGCGAAGGCCTGGGCGAAGCTGTGGGGCTCGTGGTTGAGAATGAAATTGATGCCGCCCTGCCGATACAGCACCACGTCCTTGGAGCGGTGGCGGGCGACGGGGGAAAATCCCATGCGCTCGAACAGCTCGGCGAGGCTGCGGGTATCGGGGGCGGTGTACTCGACGAACTCGAAACCGTCGGTATCCACGGGGTTGGGCTGCTCCCCGGCCATGGTGCCCCTCCCATGCCAGACAAAGCCAATGGTTTTCTTTTCGTTTGACTTTTCCCTGCCCTCTTCGTTCGTCTGGGCACGGGAAGGACGTATGCTAGGATTCGGCTGGATGAAACCACACTACGGGCATTGCCCCACGATCGCCAACCAGCCGGGTGGAAAGGCGTCTAACGGCGAGAGACCCGCTTTTTTGTCTCTTTCATGCTGCGGAGGTAGCGTTTGAGCGTCGTTGCCACGTTCCAAGTCCAATTCCGGCGCTTTCTGGACCCGGCGGGCCGCGTGGTTGAGCCCCTTCCCCCCTTCGCCGCCGATCCCCAGAACGGCAACATCCAGGACTCGCTCGGCTGGGCCCAGTATCGGCAGGGAGATTACCAGGCCGCCGTCGACACCCTGGAGCAGGCGATCGACAAGGAGCCCGCCAACGCCGAGATCAACGACCACCTGGG
>NZ_DAIRTR010000031.1:0-27261 GCF_036803785.1 Pelomicrobium sp.
CATCGTTCAGCCGACTGGCCGACCACACGCTGCGAAAGCGAGACCGGTCGCCGCAACGTTTGCACTTGTGGCGACCATCGGCCAGCTGATCTTATACGGGGGACACCAAGGATGCGCTAATCGATACGGCAGTTTTTGCGGGCACCCTCGCGGGGGGTGGTGCAATCGGACGTGCGGCAGGGGCTGCCGTGGGGCGAGTGGCTGGCGAAAAAGCAGGAAGCGCTGCTGCCGAGGCCATCATGGCAGAAAACGCAACGACTGCTGTTGGATACAACTATCCTGGGTTGACAGGCATCGTCGCCAACCAGGCTAGACAGGAAGCGATCGAAGCTGGTATCGCAGCGGGAATGCGCGATGGTGTCAAAGTCGGCATTGCTGCCGGAGACATGGCGGGTTAGCAGCTTTCAGATAGCGGCGCGGGCCGGGAGGTTGTTTACGGCGCCATGAACACTTTCGAAAGTGCCGCCGAGGAAGCCAAGCAGGATGTGGCCCGCGCCTTGGGATCTGGCCCCCCACAACAGCCGATGACGGGCGCAGGGATGCCTGAGGCGGCATCGCCTGGCGAAGGCAGCCCGCTCACCACCACGCCCGGAGGATCGAACCTTGGAAATCTGCTCGGCGGCGGTCAGCGGACGGTCGTGATCCAGCCAGCGCCGGAGCAGGCGGGGCAAGAAAGCCAGAAGGATGACCTGCCGCCGCCGAGATAATGATGGTTACCACTTACCATACTGGCTCACTCAGCCTAAAAAGTGCGATATTCATTGGCGTCGCCGTGGTAGAAGTCGACGGTTCCATCGTCGTCATCAAATCTACGCATATCTCCATGTCCAGAAACAGGGTTGAACCGCATGTGGGCTGACCGCCAGTTCTCTGCGTTCCAGTGCAGCTTCTTGAACGACGCCATCAGTCCCGCTCTTTCCTCGGGGGACAGCTTCTTGAGCTGCTCGATTTCCTCGGGCGGAATGCCTTGTTTCTCAAGCTGATCCCAGAGGCCGTGAGTGACGCAGAAGGCAACGTCGATGCGGCGCTGCTCGATGGGCTTCAGGCGGCCGGAGTAGAGAACCAAGCCCGCAATGGCCGTCGTGAAAAGAAAAGGCGCAACCCAGTCGTAAGGTTTCTTGGACACGACGACGAGCGCGATTCCAAGCGCCATCAAGACGTAGGCGGCAAAGATCGCCCATCCGCTGAAGCGCTTGCGTAGCGGCTTCCAGATCAGAACGAGCGGGACGAAAGCGGCCACCAGAATGGCGCGGCCAGTAGCGGCCTCGCCGTTTACGGCCGATGCGACGAACCAGGCGATCAGGCCGATAGCGGTCGCCGCGACGATTGCCTTACCGACGCTGCTGGTGTGCATGTTGCTAGCACTCCCAAGGATTGATGACCGGCAACCCGGCTGCCTGAAAAGGCGCGACATCGCGGGTTGCCACCATGAAGCCATTGGATGCCGCGATGGCCGCAATGTAGCCGTCCGGAGTCGAGAACCGCCGACCGTTGGCTCTTGTCTTGACGGCCAGATCGGCATAGTGGCGGGCTGCTTCGACATCGAAGGTCAGTACCCGATCCGCGAACAGTGCCAGCAAGTCTTCCAGGGCACGGTCGAGCAAGTTTTGGCGCTTGCCCGTCGGCAGCGCCCGAATGCCGAACAGCAACTCGGCTAGCGTTACGCTCGTCAGATACAGCGTCTCGGCCGCCTGCTCGTTCAACCAGGCTAGTACAGCCGTGTCCGGCGTGGGCTTCATCGCCTCGGAGACGACGTTGGTATCGAGGACGATCACTCGAACCTCGTCGGCTTGGCCGGCGTTTTATCCCGGACACTCTCAAGGACGGCGAAATCCTCTTCGGTCAAACCGATCTTCCGGCCGATGGCGGCCAAGGCATCGCCCATGCGCAAGCGCCGTTGCGGCATGACGGCCTCGGCGAGAATCTGCCGCGCCTCCGCCTCGGTGCTACGGCCATGCATTGCCGCACGCACGCGCAGCGCCCGGTGAATTTCGTCTGGCAGGTTTCTGATAGTAATTGCGCCCATGATGACACCATTGTCTGTTAGGATGCAATCATTATGCATGCAATGCTATCAAGCGTCAAGCCCATCGAGCAATGTCTACCCCCATCGCTTCCGCTGCTCGAGACAGATCAGAATCCAAAGTGGCAATTCCGATGCCTTGGGTGACAGCGAGATGGAGATAGGCGGCATCGTAAGCAGACAGCCGGTGCTGCTTGGCAAGATGGAGTATCTGGCCGAAGGCGGCGGAAGGCAAGGTTTCCACATAGCGAATCCCCAGCTGACCAAGGAGGGAAAAGTATCGCAGCGCATCTGCCTCGCGGATGATCCCTTTGGATTCCAGCTTGGCGGCCACGTTGGCAACCTCCAGGGCGAACAGGTTGGGCGCGAGGATCTTCGCGCCATGCCTGATGGCATGCAAGACCCTTTCCGCGTAGGACGCGCCAACGGGGTTCGTGGCGGGCGCGAGCCACAACAGCGCGACGCAGGCATCCAGCACAAAACTCACGAGCGCCCCTCCTCGATGAGGGATTTCAGATCAAAGCCTCTGCCTGTTTCCCTATGGTCGCGCATGAAAGCAAGCATTGTGTCGGCGGCATCCGCGACCTTGTCCGAGGAGGCCCCCTGGTGGGGCAATAGATCGGCCACGGCCTTTCCGCGTACCGTGATCGTGATGCGATTGCCTGCCTGCGCCAGGCGGAGCAGCTGGGACAGTTTTGCTTTGGCCTCGAACAAGCCAATTTCCATTTTGCGGCCTCTTTTTGATCTTCCTACAAACTAGATTATCATCTAGTATGATACGAGTCAAGCCAGGAAGGCGGTAGGCCGCCCCCATCGCATTGCGGCAAGCCCCGCCGTTCAGGCCGGGAAGGATGACGTGGACATGGACAAACGGCGGGGGCTTTAGCTGCTTCCTATAGAGCCGTAGATTGTCCAGCAGGGCTTGAGATCATTTCCCCGAAACTGAGTGCCGGAGGTGCGTAAACAGGGCGTTTCGGTGCGCTTTTCGCTAGTCGCTCCAGTTGGACGATTTGCTAGTGTCTGTCGCGAACAGCAAAAGGAGAGAAACAACATGACCAATATTTCGATTGATGAAGTCGAGGAAGGACTTCGGCAAGCTGCCGATGCTTTGCTGGCAGTGGTGAAAGTAATGTGCTTCCTAGCGGAGTCTAAGCTTCCTGTCGGAAAGGATGTGGAAGCAAGCCTGGACCGGCTAAGCGAATACATCCAGCACAACGCAGACGCGCTCAAGGTCGAGTATGGCAAGCTGATGGCAGTCTCCGGAATGCCGTGCGGCAGTATTCATTGAGTGGAAGCGCCATGAACATCAAGACCATCCTGTTTGTCGCGGTCGGCATCTGCGGGACTTTTCAGCATTAGACCGACGCGGCCACGGATTCTCTACAGGAGGCTGACCGGCCGAAACGTGAAGATGCCGAACGTCGCCGGGATACAACAGAACATCCAGGGCGTAGTGCAGCAGAAGATGCAGAACTACTATCAACGAGGGTCGCAATGAGAATTCTGACCGCGTTCATGGCCGTCGCTCTACTATCCACGAGTGCGCTTGCGGAAGTGCTGACGGCCATCGATACACCGAAAGGAGCTGTAACGCCTCTATCCAAAGATGCGTCCATTTGGGTCAAATGCTTCGGCTGCGACGTGATGAAAGAGCGGGTTCTTCAACGGCTAAAAGAAGCGGGGTATGCCATCGTAGCCAAGCCTGCAGATGCTTCCACCAAGGTGGTGATTGCTGCTTGAGTTTCTGTGCCACAAGACGGCAAGGCACCACGATTGTTTGGGGATGAAGTCTACGGAAAAGGACTGGCTGCCATACCGCCGGCTCTCAAACGCGGCGAAGGGTTCGATGTTAATACACCTGCGGTTGGCAAAGGAGTTTTGCACCTTGACGCAGGCCATCAGTCACAGGGCGCACAGCTTACCGGCAGTCAGACCGGTGGAATTGTTATCGGACTGGGCGCGGCACTGCTGACTCGGTTGATTCACCAAAGTGCGGCCGATTCCGCAAGAACTCCGGGTGTTGTGGAGTTGTCGGTTAGGATCGACACAGAGCAGGCCGCGAAAATGGGATTCGGCGTTACGGCAGCGGCAACGACCTCTGAAACACCCGATTCTCTTCTCGATGCCGCGTTGGACGCCGCCATTCATGGTTTAATCCATGGCGTGCCGGACACGAAGGCTGCCAAGAGCGCCACGGGGGAAGGTAATAATGCGCAGTAGTAAAAGAGTGTATCTCGTCGCAATGGCGGCAATGATGGGATCGTCCCTGGCCGTGGCTGCACAGGAGTATTGGAGCCCCAAGGCTGCCATGCTCGAAGCAATCGACGCACATGACGGCCGCGTGACGGGAATATTACGCGGCCCGATTGCCGATCAATTCGCTATGACAACCAAGTCTACGTCGCCAGTCGAGATCGAAGTCACGACCATCAAGAGTTTCAAACAGGAAGGTTGCAAGCGTCTCAATGTCAGACTGAAGCAAGCCAACGTGCCCACCCAGGACGGCAAGACGACCGAGTTTGGCATCGATTACGGGATCAATCTCTGTCGTGATGGCAGTCCGCCGACCGAGAGAATGGATCTGGAGCAGGTAGGCAATCTCTTGCGGTAAAAGCGCCACCACAAGCCGGAGCTCGCGAAGCACTGCGCGCGAGCTGGAATTGTGGTCCAGCGCGTGCCCCTCGCGCGGATCTGGCGAGGCGGCGAGAAGGCCGTGGAGCGTGCTGCGCTGCCGGTCGTGCGGTCTGGTCATGGAAGCCAATCAGGCCGCCGCGAGGCCTGAAGTCCTGCGGTGATCGAAGCACCGCTGGATTGGAGGTCGGCCAACCATCTCCGGATAGAGAGACTTGCGGCATGACCGACGCAGGAATCCCCCCGCCTCAGGCGGGGGAGGATGTCAAGCCTTTGGGTTTGCGCGGTTTGACCGCCTGAGGGGAGTCAACTCCCATCCTCGGGTAGTCGCGCCGATCTGATCGCAGCAAGCTCAACCGCCGTCTCCCACTTGGCCTCGAGCCGAGTAAGACGGCGTTCGTGGTCGCGTAATTCCGCCGCAACGGCTTTCAGACTCTCTCCGACCTGCCTGACTTCATCGGCCAGTTTGAGTGCATCCCGAATGGCCGTTATTGCTTCCTTCACCGCGCTCACGGTGCATTCTCCAGCCGCTTGTCCTCGACCTCTGCCAGCGCATCCCTGATGGCCTGCAATCCTTCCTCGAGAGAACGTTTTGCTTGTGCCACGGCTCGTTTCAGTTCTGCCGCCATGCTCGCCAAGATCGCCTCATCTTCCGAAGGGGTACGCTCGCAACGGCGGCGAACCAGTTCGGAAATGCTGATCCCCTCCTTTTGGGCTTCCTTGGTAAGGAACGCCTTGAATTCCGGCGAGCCAAGCACGCTGATTCGTTCGGTTTTCATGACCCCTCCAAAATGTACATGCACATACACATGTTACACTACTTCATACAGAGGGAAGCAAAAGACTTTCTGCACCATCCTTCCCCGTCCTTCAGAGCGGGGAGGGATGGCGCCAATGGAGGTGGTTGCATGCGCTTTTTGAGCGGATCCGCGCTGAAGCCCAACCGTGTGGGGCGGGTCGTCATTGGCTGGCCGAAGGCCATCCGTTGGGAGGTCGATTACACGCGCCACTGAAACGGACGCATACGGGCGGCCTGAAGCCGCCCGTTTGTTTTTTCAGGGCCCGGTGCTCGGCCACTGCTTCCGAGGACGACCCCTTCGCGGGCGCTGGAGGTCGGCTTGCGGTGGGATGCCGAGGCTGGCGACCCATGCCTCCAGGTCTCTACGACGAACCACGACCCTGGCGCCCAGCTTCAAAAATGGGGGAAACCCTGCTGGTGGTGGCAGGTGTCCAGAGGACCATTTGCGCACCGTGCTCTCTCCAGCCCCCAGCAGGTGAGCCACTTCACGCACCCCGATCAACAAGGGTGATTCCTTGTGCTCGTTGTCGTCCATCAGATACTCCAGAACAACCAATGACAGGATTGGACGTTACATGAACGTACGCCGTGAACTGTGGTGGAAATGCGCACGGAACGAACGCGATTCGGGGATGGGGATTTGGCGAACCTTCAGTGGTGCGTCGGCGAAGGGAGGAAGATAGCCGTGGGACAAATGCGGGACAGCGAGGGTGGAACCGTTAGGAACAACAAGGGGTCTGTGGGACAATTTTGGGACACTCAGGTGCCAAAAAAGGCCCAAAACACCAGCCGACGGGGGAAGTCGTGAATTTGTAACTTATTGAAAAGTGGTTGGATTTTGGTGGGTGATACTGGGATCGAACCAGTGACCCCTGCCGTGTGAAGGCAGTGCTCTACCGCTGAGCTAACCACCCACAAAGCCAAAGATTAAAGCATAAAGGCTTTCGGCCGGTCAAACGGACGGCGGCAAACCCCATCGATTGACGCTTTTTGCGCGGGCGCGGGGGGATTGCCCGTAAAATAGCGCCATGGTCCGCACCCGCTTCGCCCCCAGCCCCACTGGCTATCTGCACATCGGTGGCGCCCGCACCGCCCTGTATTCCTGGGCCTATGCCCGCAAGCACGGCGGGCGGTTCATCTTGCGCATTGAGGATACGGACCTGGAGCGTTCCACCCAGGAATCCGTGCAGGCCATCCTGGACGGCATGACCTGGCTGGGACTTGTCTGGGACGAGGGGCCTTACCATCAGATGCAGCGGCTCGACCGCTACCGAGAGGTGGCGGAGCAGTTGCTGCGCGCCGGGCACGCCTACTACTGCTACGCCAGCAAGGAGGAGTTGGAGGCGATGCGGGAGGCGCAACGCGCCCGCGGCGAGAAGCCTCGCTACGATGGCCGCTGGCGCCCGGAGAAAGCGCGCGGGAAGACTCCTCCCCCAGGGGTGAAGCCGGTAGTGCGGTTCCGCAACCCGGACGAGGGGGACGTGGTCTTCGAGGACTTGGTGAAGGGACCCATCGTGGTCTCCAACAGCGAGCTCGACGACCTGGTCATCCTGCGCTCCGACGGGGTGCCTACCTACAACTTCGGCGTCGTGGTGGATGACCTGGACATGGGCATCACCCACGTGATCCGGGGCGATGACCACGTGGCCAACACGCCCCGCCAGATCAACATTCTGCGGGCCCTGGGAGCACCTCTGCCCCAGTACGCCCATGTGCCGATGATTCTGGGGGCCGACGGCGAGCGGCTGTCCAAGCGTCACGGCGCGGTGAGCGTGCTGCAGTACCGGGACGAGGGCTACTTGCCGGAGGCGCTGCTCAACTATCTGGCGCGGCTCGGCTGGTCCCATGGCGATGATGAGGTCTTCACGCTGGCGCAGTTCATCGAGTGGTTCGATCTGCGGCACATCAGCCGCTCGCCCGCCCGTTTCGATCCCGAGAAGCTGCGCTGGCTCAATGCAGAGCACCTACGCAGGATGGCTCCCCAGGACCTGGCAGCCAGGCTGGCCCGGGAAAGCCCCGATCTCTACGCCCGTATCGAGCGGGTCATGGACCCGGTTGCCATGATCGCGGTGATCCAGCCCTCGCTAGCCTTGCTCTCCGAGTTGGAAGCGCTCTTGCTCGCCCTGGCCGAGCCGCCGGCGGTGGACACAGCGTTGCGGGACCGTTACTACGACGAGCGGGGCAGGGCGGTGCTGCGCGATCTCCTGGAGCGGCTGCGTTCGGCGGAATGGACGCCTCAAGGCATCAAGCAAGCCGTCCAGCACACCATGGCGGCCCGCGGCCTCAAGATGCCCGAGGTCATGATGCCCTTGCGGGTGGCCGTGACTGGGGTGGAAAAGACGCCCGACATCACCGCCCTCGTGGCCGCGCTCAAGCGGGAAGCGGTGCTTGCCCGGCTCGATCGGGCCATCGCTTCGCCTTAAGCCCCTCCCCGCGCCGAGCCTTTGCATGCCTTGGAGGGAACGGTATAATGCGCGGCTCCAGTGGGGGTATAGCTCAGCTGGGAGAGCGTCGCAATGGCATTGCGAAGGTCAGCGGTTCGACTCCGCTTACCTCCACCAGACAACCCACTGCGTCCCCTTCGTCTAGAGGCCTAGGACATCGCCCTTTCACGGCGGTAACAGGGGTTCGAATCCCCTAGGGGACGCCACGAGATCCCTGGCACGGAGCCGAGCCGCCTCACCGGTCCCCGCCCCGAACCTTTCCTGGAAGAGCGGGATTGCGTTCCCGACTTTCAAGCATTGCCCCCCATGCCCCGTTTGAAGCCCCGTACCGGTGGCCAAGTGCTGGTAGACGCGCTCAAGATCCACGGCGTCGATCGCGTGTTCCGCGTGCCGGGGGAAAGCCACCTGCCGGCACTGGACGTGCTCTACGACGCCCGCGACGCGATTCGTCTCGTCGCATGCCGCCACGAAGGTGGCGCTGCCCATATGGCGGAAGCCTAGGGCAAGCTTACCGGCCGGGGATCTGCTTCGTTACCCGAGGGCCGGGCGCTTGCAACGCCGCCATCGGCGTGCACACCGCCCGTCAGGATTCGACGCCCATGATCCTGTGCGTGGGACAGGTGAGGTCGAGCTTCGCCGAGCGGCAAGCGTTCCAGAAAGTGGACATCCGGCGCCTGTTCGCTCCCATGGCGAAATGGCTGGCACAGAGCAACCGGGCCGACCGCATCCCCGAAATGGCGAGCCATGCCTTCCACACCGCCGTGGCCGGGCGCCCTGGGCCGGTGGTGCTTGCCGTGCGGGAAGACGTGCTCGCCTCCACCGCCACCGTGGCGGATGCCGGGCCTTTACCGCACCGCGCACCCCTATCCGGGACCGGATCAGCTCTCGCCGCACTGGAGCGCCTGCTGGCTGAGGCCGATCGGCCCCTCGTGATGCTGGAGGGCGGCGGCTGGCCGACCCAGGCGTGCGCCGACATGGCCGTGTTCGTTGAAAATTGCGGCCTCCCCGTGTGCGTGTCCTTTTGCCGCCAGGATTGGTATGACCATCGGCGTCCCAACGACATGGGGCACAGGGGCATCGGGATGAGCCCGGCCCTCGCCCGGCGCATCCGGGGACGCCGAGGTGCTGGTCGCCGTGGGGCCCCGCCCGGGGAAGGGACCACAGGCGGCTATACCCTGATCACGCCGCCCGTGCCGCGCGAGCGGCTGGTGCACGTTCACGCGGGCGCCGAAGCGCTAGGGGCGTCTTCCAGGCAAAGCGCCTGGTGAACAGCGGCATGGCGGCCTTCGCCGCTGCGGAGAAGGCCCAGGTGCGCGCCGACGGCTGGCGCTGGAAGGCATGGCTCGAAGCGGCCCGCAGAGACTATTTGGCGGAGCTCGCACCTGAGCCCATGCCGGGCACCCTCAACCTCGGCGAAGTCGCCCGTGACCTGGGGGTGGTGCTCCCGCCCGACACCATCGTTGCTAACGGGGCGGGCAACTACACCGCTTGGGTGCACCGGCACGGGCAGTACGGTCCATTTCGCACCCAACTCGCGCCCGCAGGCGGTGCCATGGGCTACGGGGTGCCCGTCGCCATCGCGGCCAAGCGGGTCTGCCGGCAGCGCCCGGTGGTGTGCTTTGCGGGCGATGGTTGCTTCCTGATGAGCGGGCAGGAGCTGGTCACTGCCGTCCAATACGGGCTCAAGATCCTGTTCCTGGTGGTAAACAATGGCAGGTACGGCACCCTCCGCATGCACCAGGAGCGGGAATACCCGCGCCGGCTGCGTGGCACGGACCTCCAAAACCCGGACTTCGCTGCTTACGCCCGCGCCTTCGGCGCCCACGGCGAGACGGTGCGCTCCAACGCGCAGTTTGCACCCGCCCTGGAGCGGGCGCTCTCGGCCACGGGGCCTGCCTTGATCGAGCTGGTGATCGATCCCGACGCCATCACGTCGCGTACGAGCCTGACAGCGATTCCCCGCGCAGCACTGGCGAAGCGTCGGTAAGCCAGGGGGCGGCAGCTTGCGAGCCTTCGATCTGCCGATGTCCGCTTCCTGACCGTTGGGCGCAAGCGAAGAACGTGGACGCCCTCCCGCGGGCGGCCCCCTCCTGGCGGCGGGCGCAGCGTCGACTCAATCCCGCACGGCGAGAAGCGAGACGCTGCGTACCCCGTAGGTCGCGCAGGCCTTCTGGGCGGACGCGGTCAGGAAGCGGTACTGGGGGTTCTCCCGGGTGCGGACGATGCGCAATCCGGCCGCCCGCATCGCCTCAAAATAGGCTTCCTGCTGCATGGCGCCCCCGATGCAGGCCGCCCACAGGGTGGCGTTGCACGTCACGCTCTCGGGCAACCACTTCTCGGAGAGGATGTCCGAAAGGGCAAGCCGTCCGCCCCGGCGCAACACGCGGGCCACCTCGCGGAACACCTGGGGCTTGTCGGCGGAAAGGTTGATCACGCCGTTACTGATCACCGCATCGAAACCTTCGTCTTCCACCGGAAGCGCCTCGATGTAGCCTCGAACATAAGTCGTTTGCGTGAAACCCGCTGCGTCCCGCAGGCGCTCAGCCTTGGCGCGCTGGGCGTCGGTCATGTCCACGCCCACGACCCGACCGTGGGGTCCGACCTTGAGGGCGGCCACGAAGGTATCCATGCCGGAGCCGCTGCCCAAGTCCAGCACCTGCTCGCCAGCTTGGAGGTGGGCAAGGTCGAAGTGATATCCCACCCCAGCGAAGGAGTCGATGGCCTCCTGCGGGATGCGATCCAGGTCCTCGGGCGCGTAGCCCAGGCGTAGCGCAAGGCCACGTCCCATCTCGAAATGGAACTCCCCGGTCGGCTCCAGGGCGACCCGCTGGTACATTTCTTTCACCTTCCGCTCGAGCTCAACGCGGTTCACTGGGGTGGCAAAAGTAGGCGTACCCATCGCTGCCTCCTCGTTTGGGATTGTCGGGTGTGGCCCATGACGCGCGGGACAGGCAAAGGGTTCCCGGCCGGGTTTCGAGCCGGCCTCTTGACGGCCGTCTCCACGGCGGCCGACGGGACCGGACCCGGGATCGACGGATGGAAACCCGGCGTTTCGGAGACTTGGCAACCTTCGGTGCGGGAGCCTCATTGCTGGGCATGACCGGCCTTTGCTACAGTGGGCCGACGCTCGAAGCGAGGTGCGGTGAATGGCAGAGGTGGTCTTGACCCCGGAAACCAAAGCGCTTCATGAGGCGATGGTGGCCATCGTGGGTCCCCAGGGGGTGATTGCCGACCCCAATGAGATGGCGCCCTACCTCACCGACTGGCGCGGCCGCTACCGCGGAGCGGCGGAGCTGGTGGTACGGCCGGCTTCCACTGAGCAAGTCGCAGAGGTGGTGAGGCGCTGCGTCCGGGAGCGGGTGGCCATCGTACCCCAGGGGGGCAACACCGGCTTGTGCGGTGGCTCGGTACCCCTGGCTGCGAGCGCCTATCCAGGGCGCCAGATCGTGCTATCGCTTGCCCGCATGAACCGCATCCGGGCGCTCGACGCGGACAACAACACCATTACCGTGGAGGCGGGCTGCGTGCTGGCGTCGGTCCAGGAAGCGGCGCGCAATGCCCAGCGCCTGTTTCCTTTGAGCCTGGGCGCCGAAGGAAGCTGCCAGATCGGGGGCAACCTCTCCACCAACGCTGGCGGCGAGGCGGTATTGCGCTACGGCAACGCCCGCGACCTGGTGCTGGGGCTGGAGGTGGTGTTGCCCGATGGGCGCGTCTGGGACGGGCTCCGTGGCTTGCGCAAGGACAACACTGGTTACGATCTGAAGCAGCTTTTCATCGGGGCCGAAGGCACCTTGGGCGTGATCACCGCCGCCGTGCTCAAGCTCTTTCCGTGGCCGACGGCCACTGCGACTGCGTTTCTGGGAATCGAAAGCCCCCAGCGGGCAGTGGAGCTCCTCTCGGAGCTGCGTGCCGCCCTGGGCGAGCGCATCACCAGCTTCGAGCTCATGTCCCGCCTTTCTCTGGCGCTGGTGCTCAAGCACATTCCCGGGACGTCCGATCCCCTGTCGCAACCCTACCCATGGTATCTCCTAGCGGAGCTCTCCGATAACGGCAAGCCGCAGGCGCTGAACGCGCGCTTGCTGGAAGCGCTGGAGGAGGCACTCGAGCAAGGGAGGGTGCTCGATGCCGTGCTCGCCCAGAGCGAGGCCCAGGCCGAGGCCTTGTGGCGCTTGCGCGATGCCATGGCGGAGGCGCAGAAGCAAGAGGGCGTCAGCATCAAGCACGACGTTTCGGTGCCCGTGTCCCAGGTGCCCCGTTTCATCGACGAGGCGAGCCGGGCCCTGGAAGAGGCGTTTCCCGGGGTGCGCATCGTCGCCTTTGGCCACATCGGCGACGGTAACATCCATTACAACGTCTCCATGGCGGATCCGGTCTTGAACGCTCGCCTGGTGGAAGACCCGGGGCCGGTCAATCGCATCGTCTATGACTGCGTGTCCCGGTTAGGGGGCTCCATCAGTGCCGAGCATGGACTGGGGCAGCTCAAGCGGGAAGAGATCCAGCGTTACAAGAGCCCGCTCGAGCTGGAGCTGATGCGGGCGATCAAGCACACCCTGGATCCCCACCATCTCATGAACCCTGGCAAGGTGGTTTGAGCCGCCGCTGAGGGGGATGACCGGACGGCGGCTGCTGCGGCGGGCGCTTCCTCTGAACATTTGCGCGGCGGCCATTTTTGCTGGTGATCCAGAACAAGAGGTGGGGGATCGGTCGGGAGCGTGCGGGTGGAGATGCGCAGGGAGGTGGTGTTTCGCCAATGCCCTTTGACGGCGCGGGAGTCGGAGTCGATGCGGGAGGAGCGCAAGGGTCACGCGGCCCTCCAGGGAGTGCGGGGACGCCCTCCGGTTGACCGGACGGCCTTGGTGGCTCGGCGGCACGCGGTTTCCCGCTTCGGGGCGGCGGCGGGCAGCCGCTTGGGGGAACTGGGTCTCAATCCGGGGCTGCTCTCCGCCCGCGGCGCCGTGGCGGTGGATTTCCTGCTGGTGTTGAACCAGCCGCCTTCGCCAGGACCCTGAGCCTTGCGGGGATGCCGGAGGTCCCGCAACTCCGACTTCCGATCCTCGGGTTTCCTTTCTTTGCGGCCGTGAACCCTTGCCCCCTCGCGGGGGGCGCCTCGTTTTGCGTGGCCGTCCGTGGGTCTGCCGCGACCCAATCCGATGTCATTCAGCGATCGTTTGGATGCCTCAACGGCCGACCGGACCCGATCCGGCTCTGTGCTACCATGTGCCGCGCCCAGGCGGCCATACCATAAGTCGCGCCACGCGGGCACGGGGGACAGGGAGGGGGACGGCCATGACGGGGGAGCTGCTGTGGGTTTTCGCGATCTTGCTGGGCGCTTACTTCGTCCGCGGGCTGACGGGCTTCGGCTCCGGGCTCATCGCGGTGCCCCTAATGGCTATGGGAAAACCCCTCCAGTTCGTCGTGCCGCTGGTGATGACGCTGGATTTCGTTGCCTCCTTCATTCTCGGGGGCATCAACTCGAAGCAAACCAACTGGGCCGAGATCAGGCGACTGTTGCCCTTCGGCCTGATCGGGGCCATGGCCGGCCTCTACGCTCTGACCCAGTTTCCCTCAGCCCTGGTGCTGGCCTCCCTCGGGCTGTTCACGGTGTTCTTCGGTGCGCGCAACGCCCTGGGCATCAAGCCGGAAGGACGGATCTCGGCGCTTTGGGCGCTGCCTACGGGACTGGTGGGCAGCGGAGCGGGGGCCCTCTTTGGCACCAGCGCGCCGCCCTACATCATCTATCTCACCCATCGGCTGGAAGACAAGACCGAGGTGCGCGCCACTTTTTCTTGGCTGTTCGTGCTGGATGGAGGGTTTCGCCTGGCCCTTTTCGTTGCAGCCGGTTTGCTCCTGCGCCAGGAAACCCTATGGGCCATCGCCCTCGGGCTCATCCCCATGTTGCTGGGACTGTACCTGGGCAATCGGGTGCACCTCAACATCTCCAAAGAGGCGTTGATCCGTGTGGTGGGAGTGTTCCTGGTCGGAACGGGCATGTCATTGATATTCAAGGTAATAGCCTGAGAAAGGGAGGAGATCCATGAAGTTCGTACGGTTTCAGGCAGACGGCAGGGCGGGCTTCGGCGTGCTTTCCGAGAAAGGGATTGTGCATGTCCATGAGGGCGACATGTTCCACCGTTCCCGCCCGAGCGGAAGGCGCTTAGCGCTTGAGCAGGTGAAGCTTTTGCCCCCGTCCGACGCTTCCGCCATGATCGCTTTGTGGAACAACTCGCGCGCCCAGATCGCCAAGCTCCGGCGGGAGACCCCGCGCGAAGCGCTCTATTTCCTCAAGCCCCGGGCGAGCTTCGCCACCCATGGCGATGTCATCCTTTACCCCCGGGGCTTGAGCGAGCGGGTGGTGCTGGAGGGGGAACTGGGTATCGTCATTGGCCGTCGGACCCGGGGCCTCAGCCCGGAGCAAGCCCGTGAGGCGATTTTCGGCTACACCGTGGTGAACGACGTGACCGCCCAGGACGTGGTGCAGCGCGACTCGACCTTCCCCCAGTACACCCGGGCCAAGGGCTTCGACACCTTCAGCATCTTCGGACCGGTGATCGCCACCGATGTCGACCCCATGGCACTCACTGTCGAATCCTTCATCAACGGGGTTAAGCACCAGGACTACCCCGTGGCGGACTTGGTGCTCAATCCTTTCGAGATCGTGGCTTCCATCTCCCACACCATGACCCTGGAGCCCGGCGATGTGATCGCCTGTGGCACCTCTTTGGGGGCGGATCCGATCCAGATCGGGGACACGGTGGAGATCCGCATCGCCGGGATCGGCTCCTTGGTCAACACCGTGGCATAGGTCTTGCTTGGTGATGAGAGCGGTTGCATTGGTTTCCGGCTGGGGTCCAGGGCACCGTGAGTGGCCTGAGGCCGCGGACCGGTTGCCCCAACTCCTTGCGGATCATAGCCTCGGCGCAGGCGCCGGAGTCGGTGAAAAGGCAGTGGGGCGCGGCTGACCCTTTCTGGCGGCAGGCGCCGAAGGACGGGTCCGAAGCGGATCGCTCTAGCCGCCCAAAGGCGCTGGCAACAGGAGACAAAAATGAAACGCAGAGCATGGGCAGGGGCGGTGGCGCTGTTCGCCGCCCTGGGCACGGGAAGCCTCTGGGGTCAGGAAAAGCTCTATTCCTTCGGCGTCATCACCCAGCGTAGCCCGATCCTGACGGCCCAGTACTGGAACCCCATCCTGCGCTACGTCAGCGAAAAAAGCGGCGTTCCGCTGGTCCTCAAGCTGGCCAAGACCGGTCCCGAACACTCGGCCATGATCGGCCGGGGCGAATTCGACTTCATCTACTCCAACCACAATTTCAAAGCCGACAACGACGTGGTCGGCTACCGGGTCATTGCCCGTCCCCGGGAGGAGGCCATCCAAGGCCAGATCGTGGTGCTGGCATCCTCGGATATCCAGTCCCTGCAGGCGCTGGAGGGCAGGGAAGTGGTGTTTCCCTCCCAGGTGGCGTTCGTGGGCTATTACGTGCCCATGGACGCTCTGCTGCGTGCTGGCATCACCGTTAAGCCCCTGTTCGCGGGCAATCAGGAAGGCGCCATGGGCCAGCTCAAAGCGGGCCGGGTGGTGGCCGCGGGGGTCAATTCCCAGATCATGCGGGATTTTGCCCACCGAGAGCAGGTGGAATACCGGGTGCTGTGGAGCTCGGAGAAGTACCTGAACATCCCCATCTCGGTCCATCCTTCGGTGCCCAAGGACAAAGTGGCCAAGGTGCGCGAAGCCCTGATCCACATGGCGGCCGATCCCGAAGGCGCCCGCATCCTCGCCGCCAGCGCCGAGCTGGTGAAGCAGAAGCCCCCGTACGGATTCGTCGCGGCAGAAGACGCGGAGTTCGACAACGTGCGCCGCTTCTACCGCACCAGCCTGGTGAAGGGGGAATGAGCGTGGCTCGTCCGGGATGTGCGCGCCTGTGGCGGGATTTGAGCCTGTCCGCCCGCCTCATGCTGGGCTCCGGGATAGCCCTGGCCCTTTCCGGCGCAGTGCTGCTCTACAGCATCATCGTGAACGAGGTGGAGCGCAACCGGGTCGAGCTGAGCGAGAAAGTCAAATACGAGGTGGAATCCCTCACGCCGGCCGTGACCGAGCAGGCGGTCATCGGCGACTACGCCCTGATCCAGCAGATCCTCGATGCACGAGTGGGCCAGCGGGACATCGCCCTGGTGAGCTGGATCGACAACGTGGGCAATCCCTTGAGCGCCTCCAGCCCGAAGGAGGAGGGCATCGCCCCCGACTGGTTCGTGCGCTGGGCCGACATCCGGCCCCAGGAGGAAGCGGTCCAGATCGTGGTGGGCGGCGAGCCCTACGGCCGGGTGCTCATCCGCACCGATCCCACCGCCACCCTCAATCATCTCTGGCAGCAGTCCATGGAAATGTTCCAGTTGCTGCTGTTTCTTCTCGGCATCTTCTTTGGCGTGACGCTGGCGATCGCCAATAACGGCCTGCGGCCCCTTTACGCGCTCGCCTCGTCTGCCGCGCGCTTCGGCCAAGGCGATTACTCGGTGCGCATCGAGCCCGACGGCCCCCCGGAGGTGTTGGCCACCATTCATGCCTTCAATCACATGGCCGAGTCGATCGCCCGCGACATGGCCGAGCGCAAGCAGGCGCGGGAGATTCTGTTCGCCGAAAAAGAACGGGCCCAGGTGACCCTTGCCTCCATCGCTGACGCCGTGGTGACCACCAATACCCAGGGAGAGGTGGACTATCTCAATCCCATGGCGGAAAAGCTGACTGGCTGGAAAACAGAGGAAGTTCGCGGTGCGCCCCTATCCCGAATCTTCTACGTAGTGCAGGAATCCTCGGGGGAAAGGATCGAGGATCCTGTCGCGTCGGTGTTGAGGCAAGGACAGGCCACCGAGTCCGAGGCGCACGCGGTATTGATCTCCCGGGAAGGCCAACGCTGGCCTATCGAGCACACTGCGGCCCCCATTCGCAATCGGGAGGGAGAGATCATCGGCGTGGTGCTGGTATTCCGCGACGTGGGGGAATCGCGCAAGCTCGCCCACCAGCTCTCGTGGCAGGCGAGCCACGATGCCCTCACTGGGCTCGTCAACCGGCTGGAGTTCGATCGACGGCTTCGGGCACTGGTGGAGGACGCCCAGACCCAGGGCCGCGAGCATGCCTTGCTGTACCTCGATCTGGATCAGTTCAAGGTGGTGAACGACACCTGCGGCCACGTGGCGGGGGACGAGCTGCTGCGTCAAGTGGCCTCGCTCCTGGAGAGCGAGATCCGCGAATCCGACACGCTGGCGCGCCTGGGCGGTGACGAGTTCGGCGTCCTGCTCCAGGGCTGCGACCTCCCCCAGGCGCTGCAGGTGGCGGAGAAGCTGCGGCGGGCACTCGCCAACTTCCGCTTCGCCTGGCAGGACAAGACCTTCGCCAGCGGTATCAGCATCGGGGTGGTGGCGATCACCGGGGACGGAGAGAGCGCGGCAAGCCTCCTTGGCGCCGCGGACGCTGCCTGCTACTCGGCCAAGGACAAGGGCCGCAACCGGGTCCAAGCGTACCGGCCCGACGACAACGAGCTGGCCCAGCGCCGGGGCGAGATGCAGTGGGTGTCCCGCATCACCCGCGCCTTCGAGGAAAACCGCTTCCGCCTCTATTGTCAGCGTATCCTGGGCCTTCGGTTCGACGGCACCGGCGAGGAGCACTACGAGGTGCTGGTGCGCATGGTGGATGAGGGGGGAGGACTGGTGCCTCCCATGTCCTTCATCCCTGCGGCGGAGCGCTACGGCCTCATGCACACCATTGACCAGTGCGTGATGACCCTCGCCTTCAGCCGATGGCGGGCGCTTGCGGCCTCGTGCGCGCGCCTGCCCATGCTTTCCATCAACCTTTCGGGCGCTTCCATTTCCGATGATCACATCCTCGCCTTCATCCACGAGCAATTCAAGCGCCACCAGGTGCAGCCGCGCGCCATCTGCTTCGAGATCACCGAGACGGCCGCCATTGCCAATCTGACGCGGGCGAGCAAGGTGATCCGGGAGCTCAAGGAGCTCGGTTGCCGCTTTTCGCTGGATGACTTCGGCAGCGGCTTGTCCTCTTTCGCCTATCTCAAGAACTTGCCGGTGGACTACCTGAAGATCGATGGCGGTTTCGTCAAGGACATGGCTACCGATCCCATCGACTGCGCCATGGTTCGGGCGATCAACGATATTGGCCACGTCATGGGCATTCGCACCATCGCCGAATGGGTGGAGAACGAGGTCACCCTGGGGATGCTCAAGACCATCGGCGTGGATTACGTGCAGGGCTTCGCCGTGCACATGCCCGAGCCCATCGAGGCGGTGGGCGGCCATCGCCGTCCGGGGGCCGGATTGCGGCTCGTGACCGGCTAAGAGCCTTCAGCACAGGGCCGGCTGGCCTCCTTATCGTAGCCATCAGATAAAGCGATTGATCCCCGCTTCGTCGCGGGCAGAGAATGCTCAGGCGCATGATCCCAGGCGACGCTGACGAAGGAGGGGACGATGAAATTCTCGCTGGAAGAAGTTCAGCTCGAGTACCCTGAGGTGGACGGCGATTTGGTCAAGGTGGAGTTCGTGGCGCCGGAGGTTTCGGCCGAGGCCGCCTCTTTCGCCGACTATGACGAAGCCTGGCTGAGCCAGTTCGGGAGCGACTAAAAAAGACAAACAGATTCACTCAAAGCCGCCCGCAGGGGCGGCTTTTGTTTTCCCCGGCGGTCGCCTTCTGGTCGAAGCGGCTCGGCTAGTGGATCGAGCAGGCCGGGGAGAACGCCGAGCGGACGCGGCCCAGCACCTCGGCAAGAATTTCCATCCCCCGCGCTTCCAGTGCCGCCTCCCCTGGCTGGCCCGGGGGCGACGCGACATGAACCTTCTCCAAGGGCAGCCCGCCGTAGCGTGTCTGGTAATGGGCGACACTGAGCGCCAGCAGGCGTACCGTCTCGGCCAGCTCTTCCTCGGACGCCTGGGCGAGCAAGCAATCCGCCCGCTGGCCTGCGTCCTCTAGCGGATTCGGCTCGTGCATTGGGGTGCTCCGGTCAAGGGCTGAACGCATTATTGTAGGCGATGCCACCCCGTCCCGCACCCCGGACCCGCCGAGGTCGAACCCCGATGTTTCAGCGGTTGGGCTGCGAAGGGGGGCGCTCGTCCGGAAGGTTCCGAGATTCCGGCGGCGATGCTGTGGCCGGCGTGTCCCAACGGCTCAGGTGCTGGGGCGGGGCGGTGCGGCGTTGCCCGCTCTTCAACTGAGCCAGGGCGACGAGGGCGCCTTCGACCCAGCGGTAAGGCCCCAGGAATTCGGCCCGCTCGTCGTAGCGGGTCGGGTCCGCCCCGCGCGGCCACGCCACCACGTAGAAGCCGGGGGCGACGGGTTTACCGTCGGGCCGCCAGTAAATGCGCTCGTAGGACTCCGAGTCGATGAGGCGTGTATCGCTCACCACGCGCACGATCTCGTACTCTTCGTAATGGGTTTCCATCCGGCTCCTCCATGTCGCCAACGATATCTTCAGCGGGTTGCACGGGTGTGAAGCGTAGGTGGCCGCTCGTGAAACGAATGGCGCCGAGGGAAGGACCGGATGAGCCTCCCCCCTCAAACGGAATCCTCGGCTTTCGGAAACATAAACCCTCGGGCCCTCTGCTGGGAGCCCTAAGTTAATTTCTTTTTAACACATTTTGACAATTGGTCAAATCGCGCCGGGGCGGGCTGCGTTCGGGGTCAAAGAAGGCAAAGGTGAATTTCCCTGACGGGATGAAGGACAGGCGCCCGGTTGGGGCATAATGAGGCGCTTGCCGTCCTAAATTCTGCGCTTTGTGGGTGTCGCCTTGGAGCTGCCCGGGGAAAAGAAGGGTTTCGCGCGCCGCCGCTTTGGACTGGGCACCCGGATCACCCTGGGGCTTGCGGCCGTGGCCGTCCTAGTGGTGCTGGCGGGGATCGTTCTACGGGCGGCCCAGGAAAGCGCCATCGCGATCCTCAAGCGCCATCTGGAAGAGGAAGCCCGGGTATCGGAGCTGGTGCATCGGATCCGCACGGGACTTCTGGAAGCACGCCGCCACGATCACGATCTCGCCCTAAGCTATCGCCAAACCCCGTCCGAGGCCTTTGCCGCCCGTTATGGGCAGCCGGTGGCGGAGCTGCTGGCCACAGTGCGCCAGGATCTCGAACGCCTCGGGGGCATCGTCCGGGATCCGGGCATCCTGCGGGAAGTTCGCGGAATCCGGCAACTCGTAGAGCGTTACGGGACCGAGTACGCGGCTCTGGTGGACCTGCACCGTCGCATGGGTTCTGCCGACGGTGGGCTCGAGGCCCAGCTCCGGGATCAGGAGGAGCAGCTCGAGGCGGCCATTTCCCAACGGGGTTCAGCGAGCGCTCTGGAGCGCTTCAAGGCGCTGCGCTTTGCGCGCATCGATTACTTCGCCCGCCAGCGCCCGGCCGAGGCGGACGCCGTGCGCGCTTCGAGCCAAGCGCTGGCCCGGGACTGGACCGCAAGCCCGCCGCCCGCTCGTTCCATGCTTGACGCAGCCCTGGACCAGTACCGCCACCTCTTCGAGCGCTATGTGCAAGTGGTGGAGGAGGCGTCTGCTCGGCGCGCTTCCCTGCTCCAGGCGGCGGCGGAGGCGGAGCCCGCGCTTGAGCGGGTGCTGTCCCAAATGCGCAGCGCCCGGGTGCTGGCCTACTACAGCGTTTCCTTGAACGATGCCATCGGCTATACCGCCGGCATCGTGGGGTTGATTACCCTCCTCGCCGCCGGCTGGATGGTGCTCGCCCTGCGCCGCAACGTCATGCGTGCCGTGGAGACGGCGGTGGATTTTGCCCGCCGGGTGGAACTGGGGGATTTGAGTGCTCGCATCGCCGAGACGGAGGTGCCCGTCCTGGGGCGGCTGGCAGAGGTGCTCAATAAAATGGCAAGCGCCCTGAAGCGGGTCCGGGATCAGCATACGGAGCAACTGTGGGGTCTGCAGCGGGAAGTGGACAGCCTGCGCGGGCGCGTGGCTGTCCAGGACAAGATCCTGCAGGCGGCCCAGGCGGAGACCCGGAGCCTGGAGCAGCAGGCGGCCCGCAGCGCTCAAGAGCTGGCCTCGGCCCAGGAGGAAGTGCGCACGAGAAACCGGGAGATGATGCTGTTCAACGAGATGAGCAGCCTGCTGCACACCTGCCGCAGCGAGCGGGAAGCCTTCGACGTCATCGACCTCTACGCCGGCCGGCTGTTTCCCCTGGAAGAAGGGGCTCTCTATTTTCTCAACCCCCCCCACGATAGGCTGGAATGCCTGGCGGCGTGGGGGAGGCTCTTTCAGGAGCGCCCAGCCAGCTTTGCCCCGGAGGCGTGCCTGGCGCTGCGGCGCGGCCACGTGCATCAGGTGGAGGACCCGGCCGCTTCGCCCCTGTGCGAGCACGTGCGAGCCTTCGGCGATCCGCAACGCCCCTACTTGTGCCTGCCCATGGCGGCCGGCGGCGATACCCTCGGCATAGTGCACCTCTCCTTCCCGCCCTCAGAAGCTGAGATGGAGGCCTCTGCCGCTGCCCGGGAGCACAAGCGCGACATGGCGAGGGCCCTGGCGGACCAGATTGCGCTCGCTATTTCCAACATCCGCTTGCGCGAGACGCTGCATCGCCAATCGATCCGCGATCCCCTCACGGGCCTGTTTAACCGGCGCTATCTGGAGGAGTCGCTCCAACGGGAGGTGGCCCGCGCCGAGCGCACAGCCCGGCCCCTCGCGCTCCTCATGCTGGACGTGGACCATTTCAAGCGGTTCAACGATTCCTACGGTCATGAGGCCGGTGATGCGGTCTTACGGGCCCTCGGTCGCCTGCTGCGCCAAAGCGTGCGGGAGGGGGACATCGCCTGCCGCTTCGGCGGGGAAGAGTTTGTGGTCCTACTGCCGGAGGCGACTCTGGAGACGGCCCAGGAGCGGGCAGAGCGGATCCGGGACGAGGCGCGCCGCATCCGCATCCACCGGGAGGGTCGCTATCTGGATCCGGTGAGCGTTTCTTTCGGGGTGGCCATCTACCCGGACCACGGGGTATCGGCGGAGACCTTGCTCGCTGCCGCCGACGCGGCCTTGTACCGAGCGAAGAGCAGCGGACGCGATCGCGTGATGGTCAGCCTGCGCGCTTCCTAAGCCCCATCTGGCCGGCACGATACGCCGATTCGACGAGGCGGGTCTTCGTGCCCGGCCGCCCTTTCCCCTCGTGCGAAGGACGACGGCCTTCCCGGGCGCTTTGTCCAGTGGCGGGTAAGAGCACGGCGGTCAATAGGGGACGCCGATGGTATTGAGGGCGGCCTCTTCCGGCAGCAGGGCGAAGCGTGGGCCCCAGAAGACCAGCACCCGTCCGGTGCGCTCCGCCAGCTCGATGAGATCGTCGATGGAACGGATGAGGGCGCCCCGCACCGGTTCCGCGCTGCTGCGGGAGGCTTCCAGAAAGGATTCCTGATCGATTTCCACGCCCCTCAAGAAGCCGGCTGCTTTCATGATGGCGGCCCACGTGAGGATAACGAGCGCCGGATGGGTGTCGTTCATCCATCTGAGGTCGAGGAGGGGCCAGACGGGCCCTGGAACGTTGCGGTTCATGAGGTCCACCTCCGATCGCGTCGTTAGCTACCCTTACGAAGGGGACCGGCAGGATTCGTGCCACGCCCAGTGAGCTTAGGCCCCGCCGCCGGCTCCGGGCCAGCACGACAATTCAAAGGGTTGTGATGGAAGGGCAAAAGACCCCCCGCGCCGCAAAGGAGCGGGTGTCCTGCCGCCCGGCAGCCTCGTCGGGAAGCTGACGGAGGTCCTGGCGGTCCCCCGCTGCCGAGCCTGGCCATGAAAGGCGTGGTGACACACGAGCCGGTGACGGGGGTTCACCGCCAGGTGCTTCCAGTATGATTGCGCGTGGAAGGACGGATGTAAAACGTCGTCAATTTCCCGCCCTGCTTTGCACGAATTTACTTTCTCATTGAATAAAGTATCCGTGTCCAGCGAATACATCACCCTCGAAGGAGTCCGTCAGAACAACCTCAAGGGCTTGAACCTGCGGCTTCCTCTGAACGAGCTGATCGTCGTCACCGGCGTTTCCGGCTCCGGCAAATCGTCCCTCGCCTTCGATACCCTCTATGCCGAGGGACAGCGCCGCTACGTGGAAACCTTCTCGCCCTACGCCCGCCAGTTCCTCGACCGGCAGGACCGCCCCCGGGTGGACCGCATCGACGGCATACCGCCCGCCATCGCCATCGACCAGGTGAACCCGGTGCGGACCTCCCGCTCTACCGTGGGCACCATGACCGAGCTCGCCGATCACCTGAAGCTGCTCTTCGCGCGCGCTGCCGAGCTCTACTGCCGCAGCTGCGGCCAGCGGGTGCGCCGGGACACCCCCCAGAGCATCTACGAGACCCTGGCCAAGCGCGCTCTGGCGGCGGGCGATCCCCGGCTCACCATCACCTTTCCGGTGAGCGTGCCCGCCAATTTCTCGGAGCAAGAGGTGCGCGCGCTTCTCGAGCGGCAGGGATATACCCGCATCGAGGTGCAGAAGGGCAACGTCCTGGAAGTGGTGCAGGACCGTTTTCGCCTAGGCGCGGCCGGACGGGATCGGGTGATCGAGGCCCTAGAAGCGGCGTTGCGCCTGGGCCAGGGGCGTCTTGCGGTCCACCTGCATGGGGAGGGGGCAGCGCCCGTCGCCACCTGGCGCTTCTCCGCGGATCTTCACTGTGCCGACTGCGACATCCATTACCGGGAGCCGACCCCCAGCTTCTTTTCCTTCAATTCCCCCATCGGCGCCTGCGACATCTGCCGCGGTTTCGGCCGGGTAATCGGCCTCGACCTGGATCTCGTTATTCCCGATCCGTCCAAGTCCCTTGCTCAGGGCGCCATCAAGCCCTGGCAGACCCAGAGCTACCGGGAGTGCCAGGAGGAGCTCATGCGCTTCGCCCGCAAGCGGGGCGTGCCTGTGGACGTTCCCTGGCGGCAGATGGAGGATGCCCACCGGCGCTGGGTCCTGGAGGGAGACCCCGGCTGGGTGAGCTGGGAGGCCTCTTGGCCCCATGCCTGGTACGGGGTGCGGCGCTTCTTCGACTGGCTCGAAACCAAGAGCTACAAGATGCACATCCGAGTGCTGCTCTCCAAGTATCGGGCCTACACGCCCTGCCCCGCTTGCGGTGGCGCACGGCTTAAGCCTGAAGCGCTCCTGTGGCGTCTCGGGACCCACGAGGCGGCCGACCGAGTCATCGAGCGGGCCCAGCGACTGCGCCCCCCGGATGCCCGATTCTCCGCCGAGGCGTTCCTCGCGCTGCCGGGACTCACCCTGCACGATATAGCCCTGCTGCCCCTCGAGCGTTGCTTGGACTTTTTCCGCCACTTGCGCCTTGCGGAACCGACCCTGGACGAGGCGGCCGAGCTGCTCCTGTCGGAAATCCGCACCCGGCTCCAGTATCTGGTGGATGTGGGCCTGGGCTATCTCACCCTGGACCGCCAGTCCCGCACCCTTTCCGGCGGCGAGGTCCAGCGCATCAACCTCACCACCGCCTTGGGCACTTCTCTGGTGAACACGCTGTTCGTGCTGGACGAGCCCTCCATCGGCCTGCATCCCCGGGATATCGACCGGGTGGTGGCCGTGCTCGCCCGGTTGCGGGACGCGGGCAACACCCTGGTGGTGGTGGAGCACGATCCCGCCGTCATGCGGGCGGCGGATCGCATCCTGGACCTGGGGCCAGGCCCGGGAGAGCGGGGCGGTCAGGTGGTGTTCTTCGGCACTCCGGAAGAATTGCAGCGGGACGCCCGTTCCCTTACGGGGCAGTATCTTCGGGGGGAGAAGCGGGTTTCGCATCGCATTCCCAAACGAGAGCCGCCCGAGGCCTGGCTCGAGGTACTGGGAGCGGCCGAGCACAACCTCAAGGGCATCGATGTGTCCATTCCTTTGAACCGGTTCGTGTGCGTGACCGGCGTCTCGGGCTCGGGGAAATCCACCCTGGTGCAGGATGTGTTGTACCCGGCCCTCGCCAAGCTGAAAGGGCGCACGGCGCAGACACCGGGAGCCCATGCGGGACTGCGGGGACACGAGGCCGTGACCGAGGTGGTGCTGGTGGACCAATCGCCCATCGGCAAGACCGCCCGCTCCAATCCGGCGAGCTACGTGGGGGCGTTCGACGCCATCCGCAAGCGCTTCGCGGAGGAGCCCCTGGCGCGGGAACGGGGCTACAGCGCCGGCACCTTCAGCTTCAACGCGGGTGAGGGCCGTTGCCCCACCTGTGGCGGCAGCGGCTTCGAACACGTGGAGATGCAGTTCCTCTCCGACGTGTATCTGCGTTGTCCCGATTGCGACGGGCGCCGCTTTCGCCCCGAGGTGCTGGAGGTAAAGCTGCTGCCAGCGGCCGGGGAAGAAAGGAAGTCACCTTGCTCCATCGCCGATGTGCTGGAGATGACGGTGACCGAGGCGATGGAATTCTTCGCACGGCAACCGGAGGTGGTGCAAGCCTTGGCGCCTCTACAGGCAGTGGGGCTTGGCTATGTCAAGCTGGGGCAGCCGGTGCCCACCCTTTCGGGAGGGGAGGCCCAGCGGTTGAAGCTCGCCGGACATCTGGCCCAGGCCCGCAAAGGCGCCGGTCGCCAGGGCAGGGCCTCGGCAGCCCCCGGGGGTACCCTGTTCCTTTTCGACGAGCCCACCACGGGCTTGCATTTCGCGGACATCGCCGTTCTGCTCCAGGCCTTCGACCAGTTGCTGGCCCAAGGTCACAGCGTGCTGGTGATCGAGCACAACCTGGACGTCATCGCCGCAGCGGACTGGGTCATCGATCTCGGGCCGGAGGGCGGGGAATCCGGCGGCCGGCTGGTGGGGGCAGGAACGCCCGAGCAGTTGACCCGGGTGCCGGAAAGCCACACCGGTGCGGCCCTCGCCCAGTACCAGGCGCAGCTGGCGCAGCGATCCCGGCCCGAACACCTCGCTCGACAGAGGACGCAGCGCCCATGGCCAGTGCGGGCCGATCCCGCGATCCACATCCACCACGCCCGGGAGCATAACCTCAAGAACGTGGACGTGCGCATCCCGCGCGAGCGCCTCACGGTGATCACGGGTATCTCCGGCTCGGGCAAGTCCACCCTGGCGTTCGATCTCCTATTCGCGGAGGGCCAACGCCGTTATCTCGAGTCCTTGAACGCCTACGCGCGGCAGTTCGTGCAGCCGGCAGCGCGGCCGGACGTGGACGCGATTTATGGCATTCCACCCACGATCGCCATCGAGCAGCGCACGAGCCGGGGCGGCCGCAAGAGCACGGTGGCCACTCTCACGGAGATCTACCATTTCCTGCGCTTGCTCTACGTGAAACTGGGCATCCAGCACTGCCCCGAATGTGACGTCCCCATCGAGCCCCAGTCCCCGGAGGCCATCACCGCCCGGCTCCTGCGGGATTATCGAGGGGTGCGCATCGCGTTGCTCGCGCCGCTGGTGGTGGCGCGCAAGGGTTATTACACCGACTTGGCTCAATGGGCCGCGGGCAAGGGCTACCGGCATCTGCGGGTGGACGGGGTCCTCACGCCCACCTCCCCTTGGCCTCGGCTCGACCGCTACCGGGAGCATGACATCGAGCTGCCCGTGGCCGAGGTGCTGGTGTCGCCCAAGACTGAGGGGCCCCTGCGGCAGGCCCTGGCCCGAGCGCTCATGTTGGGCAAAGGCGCGGTCAAGGTGGCTCCGCTGGATGCGCCAGCCGGCTCCCGCGGCATGCCCAGGGAGGCCCATTTCTCGGTGCGGCGCGCCTGCCCTCGCTGTGGCCGGGGCTTTCCCGAGCCCGATCCGCGGCTCTTCTCCTTTAACTCCAAGCACGGCTGGTGCCCCCGCTGCTACGGCACGGGGCTCACGCTTCCCGGCTTCGACGAGGACCAGACGGGCGAAGAGATCTGGTGGAACGATTGGTGGGAAGGAGAGGCCCCGGCCTGCCCTGCGTGTGGGGGGCGCCGTCTTAATCCCGTGGCCCTGGCAGTGCGATTCCAGGAGAAAAGCATCGCCGAATTGACGGCCCTCTCCATCGGCGAGGCCCGGCGTTACTTCCAGCGCCTGAAGCTGGGTGGCCGCTCTGCCCAGGTGGCCCGGGACATCCTGCCGGAGATCGAGTCGCGGCTTGCATTCCTCGATCGGGTGGGCCTCGCCTACCTCACGCTGGACCGCTCAGCGCCCACCCTTTCCGGGGGTGAGGCCCAGCGCATCCGGCTGGCGGCCCAGCTCGGCTCAAACCTGCGCGGCGTGTGCTACGTGCTGGACGAGCCCACCATCGGGCTCCACGTGCGGGACAACCGCCGACTACTGAGCACCCTGGTCGAGCTCAAGGGCAAGGGCAACACGGTGGTGGTGGTGGAGCACGACGAGGAGACGATCCGCCTCGCGGAGCATGTGGTGGACCTGGGACCGGGAGCAGGAGAGCAAGGGGGGCGTGTGGTGG
>NZ_DAIRTR010000032.1:0-26804 GCF_036803785.1 Pelomicrobium sp.
CAGGCCGCACAGCTCGCCGCCCAACTGCGCGCTTGCAGGTCTTCAGCGGCGTGGCCGACGATCGGCCAGAGCAGCAGCAAGCCTGCCGTCGAAACGGCACTCTTCACACGTTTCTTCATGGGCTCCTCCTCTGGTGACAAACGACGACGGGTAAGTTTATGAATTATTGAATTACCTGTCATGAATTCTTGTAGGAATATTAGTTCTTCATGGAAGTCTGTCAATACAGATTTTGGTAATAAGGAGATAAGAAGCGGTTATTGTCCACCTCCCTTCCGGTCCATCCGCCTTCCACGCATCCAGCCTCGTGCACTTCTTTTCATTGTGGAAAGCTCCTTTCCATTTTGAAAACAAGGCATCGAAAGCCAGCGAGCGGGAATCTTGCTCCCTGTCCGGGTACGCGCGATCAAGTAAATGATTTTTCTGAATTATAAAAAGGGGCAGGCTCGGGAGAGCGCCAGGGGGATCTGGCATAACGCTTGCAGATTTTGTCTCCGGCACCGAAGAGAAAATCTGATAGAGAGACAAATCAGTGGTGCCAAAGGCCTAAAGATTATCTGATGAGGAGGATAAAGAAATGAGCTACAAGCCTAGCCAGAAACGGCGCGACTTCCTCAAGACCGTGGGCTTGGGCGCCGGGGCTGCCGTTGCCGGTGCCACCGGCGGCACGCTTCTTCCTACCGGCGCCCTGCCCACGCTCGTGAAGGAAGCCCACGCGGCCAAGGTCTCTAAACTCGATGAATTCTATGCGCAGATCGGCAAATACATTCTTTTGACCCCAGGCAAGTTCACAGGAACCGTGGCAGCCCACGATCTGGCGAGCGGCCGAACGCTGGCGTGGCTGTCGGGTTGGAACTACGGGGATACCAACCCCATCATGCACCACTTGGCCGCCTTTCCTTCGCCAGATCCCTATAAGGGCTTCGAGTTCATCGTCAACACCCAAGGGGGTAAGAACCTCTTCATTTACGGAATCCCGACCACGGTCAAGGAGCCGGGGGAGGGCTTCAAGATTTACCGGGTCCGCTACGACGGCACCAAGTTCAACCTGGTGAGCGACATCGCGGAAAAGACTGGTCTCGGACTGGGTGTGCACGTGACCACGACCCCCGACGCCACGGGTTTCGCCGTGGCGGACGGTCAAAAAGACATCTTTGCCGAGTTTGACCTGGCCAGCGAGTCGGTACGGGCCGCTTTCTTCATCGACTGGAAACCCAATAACCCGGACCTCAAGCGTGCCTGGGTGGACGGCGGCACCATGACGATTACTCGCCTTAAGCCTACTTTGCCCGGGGGTAAATATGACTACGTGGGCACCAAAGGAACCAAGATCGATTGGGAGCTCGTCCCCGGCGGCGAATTGTTCCTGGAAGAAAACAAGGTAAGCGGCTCGCGACAGACCAACACGGTGGCTTTGGACGCCTTCGTGTACGATCCCCGAGGGCGCTGGGGTGCGCTTTCCGCTCGCCTGGCTGGCGTGGCCATCATCTTCGACCGGCAAAGCTGGGAACCCGTCATAGCCCTGCCCGGCGCCAAGGGTGAGCCCGCCACGCTTCCGGTGAAGAAGACGGGCGCCGATACCTGGGAAGTGAAGCTGGACAAGGTCGTTACTCCTGCTCACCAGGCCGGCTTCTCGCCCGACGGCAAGCACTTCCTGTTCATGAACGGGGTACGCCAGAACAATATCATGGTCTGGGACACTTCCAACCACGGCGATCCCACCAAGTGGACCAAGAAGGCAGTGGTGGAGGATCCCGGCTGGCGCGGCTCCTATCCCAACACCTTCCACATGGTGTTCACGCCCGATGCTAGAAAAGTATACGTCACGCTATGGTGGCCGTCTCCGACCCCCAACGGCATCGCCGTGGTCGACGCCCGAAACTGGAAGCTGCTCAAGTCCATCGACATCGGTCCGGACATGCACACGCTGGCCATCACCTACGACGGAAAATACGTAGTGGGCGTGTTCAGCGGTTACCAGAAAACCGCCTCGGGCATCGTCATCCTGGAGACCAGGACGGACGAAGTGCTGGGCATCCTGCCCAGCGTGGGCGGTCACCATGATTGCGTGATCGTGCCGAAGACCCTAGAGGACCTGCGCTGCAGCCGATGCACGACCACGTGACTTGAGGCGCATCCTCCATGCCGTGGGACGGCGCTCACTCACGGCCCTTATCGACTCGCGCTCGGCCGGCACCCCCTGCGGGTCGATGCGCGGGTCCTTTTATCGCCCTGCCTCGATGGGACTGCTCGCCCTTGCGCTCAAAAACTTAAGGCGCAAGCCTTTCCGCACCTGCGTACTGGCGCTGGCAGTCGCCATCGCCGGAGGAGCTGTTTTCTCCACTTCCACCATCATGTGGGGGGTCGAGCGCAGCTTGCAGCGCGGGTTCTCCCGGTTCGGCGCGGACATTCTGGTCGTCCCTCGAGGGGCTTTGGTCAGCATGAAGTCTGCGCTACTGACAGGGGAGCCGTCGGCTTTTTACATGAAAGCTGCCCTGATGAACGATATCCGCTCTCTGGCAGGCGTCGCTAAAGTCTCACCTCAGGTGTTCCTCACTTCCGCCGAGGGCGATCACTGCATCGTCGGCAACGCGTTCTTGATTGGCTTTGATCCCGCTACCGATTTCACCGTGACACCATGGTTGGCGCAAAAACTTCAGCGGCCACTGGCGCTGGATGATGCCATCGTGGGAGGTAACAACCCTTATCAAGTGGGGGAGCGCGTGTACTTCTACGGAAAAAACTTCACCGTCTATGGCAAGCTGGAACGGACGGGGATCGGGCTCTACGACAATGCGATCTTCATCCCGATCGAGCAAGCCTACCAGTTGGCGGAAGCGTCTAGCCGATTCACGGATGTCCCGCCCATGGGATTTTCCCGCGGAGACGTATCAGCTTTCCTCGTTCAAGTGAGCACCACCGCCAGCGCCAGCGCGGTGCGTTTCGTGCTCAGCCGCAATCCAGCAGTCAAGGTGATCACGGCTGGAAACATCGTCACCTCTGTGCGCCAAAACCTGGCCGCCTTGTTCGCGGGTACGCTCCTCCTGAGCATCGTCCTCATTGTCGGCAATGTTCTCACGATCAGCGCTGTCTTCTCTTCTATCGTCAACGAGCGCAGAAGAGAGCTTGGTCTCCTGCGCGCTCTGGGCGCCAAAAGAAAAACCATTTTCCGTCTATTCGTCTCCGAGTCCGGCCTGCTTACCGTCATAGGTGGCCTGGCTGGTGTGCTGCTCGGTCTGATCCTCCTGCGAGCATATGCACGCACCATCGGCTTTCACCTGGAGTCGTTGAACATCCCGTTCCTTTGGCCACCTTGGCCCCATATCGGGCTGATCGCGTTGGCCAGTGTTTTGCTTTCTCTCTTGGTCGGACTGATGGGTGCAGCGTATCCTGCGTCGGCGGGAAGCCGGATGGAACCCTACGACGCGATTCGCTCCGGAGAATGAAGATCGAGCTCAAAGACGTCTGGCGCGTGTACAGCGTGGGTGACCTCGCCATCCATGCGGTGCAAGGGGTAAACCTGCCCATTGCAGCGGGGGAATTCGTCGCTATCGTGGGCCATTCGGGCAGCGGTAAATCCACCCTGCTCAGCCTGATGGGAGGCTTAGCACGGCCCACGCGAGGGGTAGTTCTCTATGATTCAGTGGACCTTTGGAAGCTCCGCGACGACGAGCGTTCAGAGATCAGGAATCTCAAGATCGGCTTCATTTTCCAGTTCGCCAGCCTGATCCCGACTCTGGACGCGCTGGACAACGTAGCCCTTCCTGTCCTTTTTTCCCCCTCTCCGCGCCCCAAAGTCGAAGTCTACGCAAACGCTCGAGAGCTTTTAGCCCTTATGGGCCTAGAAGACAAGCAACACGCTTACCCTAACGAACTCTCGGGTGGGCAACAACGGCGCGTAGCCATCGCCCGGGCCCTCATCCACCATCCGGCAGTAATCCTGGCCGACGAGCCCACCGGAGATCTGGACGAGGAAAACGAGGCCGAAGTAATCCGCCTGCTGTTACACACCCGTCGTCGCTATGGCTCGGCACTGGTCCTGGTCACCCATAACCGCACTCTCGCCCGCCATGCAGATCGGTTACTACACATGAAAAACGGGAATCTCGTGTATGAAGATCTACCAAATCGCCTGGCGCGAAATTAGCCGCCGCAGGCTGAGAACTCTGTACACAGCGAGCAGCATCGTGCTCTCAATCGCTCTGCTGGTCGCCACTGTGCTCGTGGGAGCGGCTGGGCAAAAAGATCTGCTGCTGACCATCACCCGCTACGGTCATAGCCTCACGATTTTTCCTGCCACCAGCGCTGAAGTTAGCCTTCAGCGGTTCGGCATCGGCAGCGGTCACTATATCCCGGAAGAGGCGATTCCAGAGATCAAGCGCGTCTACGATCACGCCATACGAGCCGGGTGGGAGAAAAAGGGTGGCCTGGTCCTGGACGGGGGCACCATTGGAGGCGTGGACAACTTCCAAGAAGCCATCTTCGCCCCACGCCTGTACGAGGAGAGCACCTTGCTGGGGAGACGCGTCGTGGTGGCCGGGCTGGTGCCGGATGCCGAATACAAGGCGCGTTTTTGGTGGGAAGTAGACGATGGGCGCCTGATCAACGGCGGCAGCGAAGTGATGGTAGGCAAGGTCTTTGCTGATGTCACCGGGGTCAAAGTTGGCGATCGCCTGGAGGTCAACGGTCGCCCCATGAAAATAGTCGGCGTTTTGCGCGAGACCGACTCTCCCGACGATTACATGGTATTCGGCGACCTGGGAGCGATCCAGCAAGCCTTCGGCAAACAGGGGTTGGTGTCTCTGATCAACGTGCGTGCCATGTGCAATTACTGTCCAGTCGGCGAGGCGGAGCTTGCCATCAACCAGCAAGTGGTAGGGGTGCGCGCCACTTCCCAGCGAGAGATCGCCACTGCCCAGCACAAGATTTTCCGCAATGTCACTGGTGTCATCCTCGGATTAGTATTCTTGTCCCTGGTCATCGCCTGCATGGCGGTATTTAACATGGTCCTCGGCACCATCCACAACCGGCTCCGCGAAGTGGGACTGCTCAAAGTGTTGGGGGCTTCCCGCGGGCAGCTCCTGCGGCTATTCATGTACGAGGCGCTGCTCGTCGGGGTAGTAGGTGGTATCATCGGATATGCAGCAGGGTATCTCTTGGCGGTTATCGTAGGGCCGTGGCTGCTGCCCTCGGCGCTCATCGAAACTCGCTGGTGGCATCCGTTAGCCGCCGTCTTCGTCGCTACTTTGACCAGCGTGGTGGCAACTCTCTATCCTGCGCTCCACGCCTCTCGCATTCGAGCGGTGGAAGCTTTCGGCGCGTTGTGAGAAGGAAGCAACATGGCGGAATCCATCGCTTTTTTGCATAACGTGGAAAAGAGCTACTTTACTGCCGGTGGAACAGTTGCGGCGCTCTCCAAAGTCACCTTGGAAGTGGGCCACTCCGATTACCTCTGCCTCATGGGGCCCTCCGGCTCAGGCAAAACGACACTACTCAACATTTTGGGCGGAATCGATCGGCCTAGTGCAGGTGAGGTTTTTATCGACGGACAGCGTATCGACACGCTCCCCGAGCGAGATCTACTCCCGATTCGACGCACGAAGGTTGCCTACGTGTTTCAGGAAGCGCGGCTCATGCCGTCTCTCACCGCGCTGGAAAACGTGCTTCTGCCCTCTGCCTTCGCCAGTGGTGACGAGAAGCAAATACGGGAACGGGCGCTGGCGCTTCTTGAAAAGGTCGGTCTGGAAAAGCGTGCCCATCATCTGGTGCACCAGCTCTCCGGAGGCGAGGCGCAACGGGTCTGCATCGCCCGGGCCCTGCTCAACCGGCCAGCCTTGATCCTAGCAGATGAGCCTACCGGTAATCTCGATCATGCCACCCGACTCGAGATCGTAGAGCTGTTGGAGGATATCTACGAGGAGGGTAGTTCGGTAGTCATGGTTACCCATGATCCCGAGCTGGCGCGCCGAGCCAGAAGAAAAATTACTATCCGCGACGGAAGAATCGAGGAACAAGAAGCGGCAAGGCTAGCCATACAAGACTGAAGCGGGAGAGAATTTCGATGGACCGAGCACCGGAAGACCTTTCTCTGCCGGTGGAAAGCCACCGCTCACGTCGTCGCTGGGCCCTCGCTGCTGCCGTCCTTGTTGCGGGCGGGGCACTCATGGGTATTGACTTCCTGGTAGGCCATTACCAGGAACGACTCCTGGCACAGCGCCAGGAGGCCAGAGCCAGGCTCGAAAGGCTTGCCTGGTTTCACCTTCGGGCTGACGTCCAAGGTATTGCTTACACTCCCGACGGCCAATACAAGCTCTCCCTGTGGATGGAAAACGTCTTTCCAGAGTACCCCCTGTTTGTCATGACCCCGACGGTACGAGCCTTCGTCCAGGTAGGGCCTCAGTGGAAGGAGGTGCCAACCAGCGAGCCGCCAGGCGGTGGAATGGTGGAGGGTGTGGTTATTCCTCTCGAAGAGCGGGTCACGGTAGAGCGCATTGTGGACATCCGTCTCAAGGATTACTTTGAGCTCCTGCCTGGCTACATGCACGTAAAGTTCGACAACACCATGCTGGTGGCGCTGAGCCCGGAACCTAAAGACGAGAGCGAGATCGTGGAGCGCACCGATAACTATTACGTGCATTTGAGGCCTTATGGCGCAGACGATGCGCAGCTGCGCCGACTCAATAAGTTCGCCCCAGATCTGCCGGTACCGATCTATATCGGCATGCCGCCACACTAACGGGGGAAAAGCGCCAATGCGCCGATCATTCCTCTCCGTCTTGATGGTGTTAGCGCTTGCGGCCTCCGGCTGTGGAGGGCAAAGCGAACCCATCGCCGTAAACATTCTGCGCGCCACCACGGTTGCGGATAGCCACAACCGCAGAGTCTTCGTAGGTATCCAAGTGGAGCTGGAGAACCGTGGCGAGAAGCCTGTGCACCTGAGCCATGATTCAGTGCAGGTCGTTGCCGCGAGCGGCGAGCGCAGTTCCCTGCGCGCGCTACGCCACGCGCTCAAGCGGTCGGATAAAAATGCTTTCAGCCCACGGCAAGAGCTGATCAAAGACCTCCAGCGGCTCGGTATCGATGAACAGGAATTACGCGATCTCGCGGAAGGTGTGATCGAGGTAGCACCTGGCACTAGGCTGGTGCGAACGTTTCCATTTCATTTTGACAAGCACCCCGAAGAGGTGCTGCTGGAACTCGCTTATCACGATGTCGCCTCGGACAAAATATTCCAAGTGCGGCAAGAAGTCGTCCTCAAGGCAAGTTCTCCTCCTCTACCTCGTTAGTCCGGGCGCTACCATTCGTCTCTTTTGCTCGCAGACCTCAAGCTCTTTCATCGCGATAGCGACTGACGAGAGGGTGAAACTTGGAGCCGGAAAGCGCCACAGGAAGGAAAATACATAGAAAATGTCCTATATTTAAAGCGTTAGAGTTGGTTTTGAACCCCTATGCCGGCCGTCAGAGCCCGTCACGGACTGTCTTTCCTTCCGCAGGCTCTCGTGCGCTCGGAGAAGGGCGAGGCGCCAGTACCCGCATTGCCGAAGCACTACGGCGCCATTTTGCTATCGGTATTGTTGCTACCCCTCTCCATTACTCTTTATTTGGACTTCTTCGTTTTTCCGGAGCGGCGCTGGCACGAGCATCTGGCCCATCTCCTTGTCGAGGGTTTCTGCGGGCTCATGTCCCTCACGGTCTCCTATGTTCTGCACCAGGAATCCTCGTTGGCGGAAAGTCATCGCCTGCGTGTAATGAGCTACGGCTTTCTCGCCATGGGTATCCTCGACGTTTTCCATGCCTTCTCCCCGCCCGGCACGGACCTATTCGTATGGCTTCACTCGATCGCAATTTTTAGCGGATCCTTGTTTATTTTTCTCTCTCTACCCATTGTCAGAGTCTCCGAGCAGTTCTCTCGCAGTGTAGCAGGGACTGCCCTGGTGGGCATCGGGGCCTTGTCGCTGGGTGTGCTCTCCTATCTTTTCCAGGCCTGGCTTCCCGTGATGAGGATCAATGGAGTTTTCACGCTGCCGGCCATCGGATTGAACGTTGGTGCTGGAGTTTTCTTTTTCATAGCGGGTCTTGCTTTCCTCAAGGACTTCCGCCGGACTGGAGAAACCATTCTCTTCGTGCTGGCGCTCGCCATGTTCCTGATCATGGAAAGTGCTTTGCTCTTTCCCTTCTCCAAACTGTGGGACCTGCAGTGGTGGGTATGGCACTGGATAAAAGCTGCGATGTTCATCGGGATCTTATTTGGACTAGCCCACGAGTTCGTGGAAAGTGTAAAAGAATTACAAGCCTCCCATGCAAAAATCGTGGAGTCCGAGAAGCTCGCTTCTCTCGGGGAGATGGCTGCTGCAGTAGCCCACGAAATCCGCAATCCCCTCGGAACGATCACTAATTCGATGGAGCTGCTCAAGGATTTTCGTATATCTCAAGAAGAACGCCGCGAGCTCCTGGAAATCCTTGAGCGAGAAGTCAACCGGCTAAATCATATCGTTTCAGACACCCTGGACTTTGCACGAGCCCGCTCTTCACGACGCCAGCTGTTTGATCTCGCGTCCCTGGTGTACGAGGTCTTGCAGCGCGCCCGAGCCAAAGCGCCAGAAGCTTATATCAAGTGCCGCTCGGAAACAGACCTACCGCTCATCGGCGGTGATCCCCATCAGCTCCAGCAGGCCATTTGGAACGTTGTAGACAACGCACTCGACGCAATTCAACACGACGGAGCAGTGGACGTGCGTTTACGTTATGACGATCCATGGATCGTTCTCTGCGTCCGCGATACCGGGCCTGGCATACCCCCTGAAATCGAACGCGAAATTTTCAAGCCGTTCTTCTCCACCAAGTCGGAGGGCACCGGACTCGGGCTCTGTATTGCACAACGCGTAGTCAGCAATCACGGCGGTCGGATCGAGATCGCTAGTCGACCAGGAAGCGGGACATGTGTGTCTATCCGGCTGCCCTGCGCCGAGGCCTCAGCACGACCCCAGACTTCCGTAGGGAAACCGGTGCAATGAGCTCCATTCTCATCGTCGATGATCAACCCGGCATGCGCCGGACTTTGGAAATCCTACTGCGAAAGGCGGGTTTCGAAGCAATCGCGGTGGAGAGTGGCGAGGAGGTCGTGAAACTCTTGCCCGATATCAAGCCAGAGATTGTCATCACAGACCTCAAGATGGAGCCATTGTCCGGCATCGACGTGCTGCGCCAGATTAAAGAGCAAGCGCCGGAGACAGCGGTTATCATCATGACCGCTTATGGCACGATCGAATCTGCCGTAGAGGCGATGCGATTGGGCGCCTTCGACTACATCACAAAACCGTTTAAAAGCAACGAAATCATTCTCAAGGTGCAGAAGGCGTTGGAAAAAACCGCACTGGTGAGCGAGGTCGAACGCCTGAGACGGCAGGCAGATCCCCTCTATGGTGCCCATCCACTGATCGCAGAGAGCCCAGCGATGAAAGCGGTGCTCGAGCGGGTCAAGAAAATCGCCATGACACCCCTTACCGTGCTGATCACAGGCGAAACGGGTACGGGTAAGACGCAGATTGCCAGGGCGATTCATTACAGCAGCCCCGCGGCGAAGGGCCGGTTCGTGCCCATAAACGTCGCCGCAGTTCCAGAACCCTTGCTAGAAAGTGAGCTCTTCGGCCACGAAAAGGGCGCCTTCACCGGTGCCATCCGCAGCCGCAGAGGTCTATTCGAAGAAGCGCACCAAGGAACTTTGTTTCTAGACGAAATAGGTACGTTGTCCGCTAACCTACAATCCAAGCTCTTGGGAGTACTGCAGGATCGCGAAATCAGGCGTGTCGGCGCAAATCGCCCGATTGCCGTTGATGTGCGAGTCATCGCCGCTACCAACACCGATCTGGAAGCGGCCGTCGCCCGAGGCGAATTCCGCCGCGACCTCTTTTACCGTCTCAACGTCGCCCGGATCCATATGCCCCCCTTGCGCGAGCGCAGGCAGGATATTGCCCCTTTCGTGCGCTACTTCCTGTCTAGCCTGTCGCAACGGATGGGGAAGAATTATGAAATGACTCCGCAGGCCCTGGATCTGCTTTTGAAGTATGACTATCCGGGTAATGTTCGCGAGCTGCAAAATGCCTTGGAATGGGCAGTGGCGGTAGCCCCCAGCCCAATGTTGCGCCCAGAAGACCTACCAGAGCCCATACGGGCCAGCCAGCAGAACGAGACGGCTTCGTCACGACCCCAAGCGCCGTGCACCCTAGACGAGCACGAAAAACAGCTCATCATCGACACCATTGCCCGCTGCCAGGGAAATCTCGCCGAAGCGGCACGAATTTTGAACATCGGGCGCACGACTCTGTGGCGCAAAATGCGTGAGTACGGCATAGGAAAAAATTGAATGCGTGGCCACAAGACGATCGAAAGTTTCCTCAGCATCCGCAGCAAAGTTCCCAGCCGTGGTTTGTCCCCCTCCCGCTTGACACACCAATTTTCGAACAATCGGTCAAAAACACGCCGATTGATTTTTTATTCCTTGACATGTTTCTTTGCCCTGCACGCCGCGGCAGCTACTCCTTATGCCAGGATTCATTCGCCGCCGAACGGGGCGGTCCTTCGCGCAAATGCTGGTCATACCCTGACGTATGAGATCGATCCTGGAACCGAAGGAAACCATGTTCACGTCGTCATCGACGGACGAGAAGTGGCCGTTTTGCGAAAACGCACGGGTATCTATCGCCTACAGGGCTTGGCGAGCGGCCCTCACGAAATCTGCCTCAAGGTGGCGAACAAGGCTCATGTCCCTATCGGAATCGAGCACTGTGTGCAGGTCGTGGTGGAAAAATAGGGGCCTATGGAAGACAGCCTGGCCTATGCCCTGATACAGGCCGTTCACAACTTCGGGGCTGCGGCTGCCGTGGGAGTGCCGTTCTTCTCCTTATGGCCGGCAAGGGTGACACAAGCCGTCCGGGCGAAGCTTGTGCGCCTTCTCTGGGTCGCCTGGGCGGTACAACTGCTCAGCGGTCTACTGTTTGGAGCAGCGAGTCTCTATTACTACGGCCGGTTGCCCGAACTCCAATTGGTCGCCACGGCGGCACTCTTCATAAAGATTGCTTGTGCTGCGCTAGGACTTGTAACCACAACGCTGCTTGTCAGAGCGATCTCGCGGCACGAGGCGCTCCGCAGCGATGCCGCATGGTGGTTGCTCTCTGCCCTCGGCGCAATAGCGCTTGTCGCGGCAGCTTTTCTCCGCTGGTTTTCTTAAGCGAGACTCCAGGAAGTGGCGAAGGGGCTAGGTGACTTCCACCGCGTTGTCGGCGAAGCTCAAACGCACTTTTTCGTTTTCGTCGATATCCACTGTCACCTTGCCGCCGTTGGCGAGCCGCCCGAAGAGCAGCTCGTCCGCCAACGCCCGCCGGATCGTGTCCTGGATCAGCCGGGCCATGGGCCGCGCACCCATGAGGGGATCGAAGCCACGCTTGGCGAGGTAATCCCGCAGCGCCTCGGTGAAGGTGGCTTCCACCTTCTTCTCGTGGAGCTGCTCCTCGAGCTGCATGAGGAACTTGTCTACCACGCGCAAAATGACTTCGTAGGAGAGCGGCGAGAAGGAAATGATGGCGTCCAGGCGGTTGCGGAACTCCGGCGTGAACAGCCGTTTGATTTCCGCCATCTCGTCTCCTTGGGTGGTGGACGGGGTGAAACCGATGGACACCTTGGTGAGGGACTCCGCCCCGGCGTTGGTGGTCATGATGAGCACCACATTGCGGAAATCCGCCTTCCGGCCATTGTTGTCCGTGAGCGTCCCGTGATCCATCACCTGGAGCAGAATGTTGAAGATGTCCGGATGGGCCTTCTCGATCTCGTCCAGCAGCAGCACAGCGTAGGGGTGCTTGATGATCGCTTCGGTGAGCAAGCCCCCCTGGTCGAAGCCCACATAGCCCGGCGGCGCGCCGATCAGGCGCGACACCGCGTGCCGCTCCATGTATTCGGACATGTCGAAGCGGATGAGCTCGATACCCATGGCGTAGGCGAGTTGGCGCGCGACCTCGGTCTTGCCCACCCCCGTCGGTCCGGAGAACAGGAAGCAGCCGATGGGCTTCTGCGGGTTGCCTAGGCCGCTGCGGGCCATTTTGATGGCGGCCGCCAGGGCGTCGATCGCTTGGTCTTGCCCGAACACCACCGCCTTCAGGTCCCGATCCAGGGTCTTAAGCGCCTGACGATCGTCGCTGGAGACGTGCTTGGACGGAATGCGGGCAATGCGGGCAATGATCTCCTCGATCTCGTGGCGCGTGATCACCTTCTTCTGCTTCGACTTGGGCAGGATGCGTTGGGCCGCCCCGGCCTCATCGATCACGTCGATCGCCTTGTCGGGCAGATGCCGGTCATTGATGTAGCGGGCAGAAAGCTCCGCCGCGGTCTGCAGCGCCGTGGCCGTGTACTTGACGCCGTGGTGCGCCTCGAAGCGAGACTTGAGCCCCCGCAGGATCGCCACCGTCTCTTCCACGGTGGGCTCGCTCACGTCGATCTTCTGGAAGCGGCGCGACAGCGCCCGATCCTTCTCGAAGATGCCCCGGTACTCGTTGTAAGTGGTGGCACCGATGCACTTGAGCTGGCCGGAGTTGAGCACCGGCTTCAAGAGGTTGGAGGCATCGAGCGTTCCACCCGAGGCCGCTCCCGCCCCGATCAAGGTATGGATCTCATCGATGAACAGGATTGCGTTGGGGTTGTCCACCAGCTGCTTGAGCACCGCCTTCAGGCGCTGCTCGAAGTCGCCCCGGTATTTGGTGCCCGCGAGCAGCGCCCCCATGTCCAGGGCGTAGACGCGGGCGTTCGCCAGAATGTCGGGCACCTCTCCTTCCACGATGCGCCGGGCAAGCCCTTCCGCGATGGCAGTCTTGCCGACCCCCGCCTCGCCCACGAGCAGGGGATTGTTCTTGCGCCGCCGGCACAAGGTCTGCACCACCCGCTCCAGCTCCCGCTCGCGCCCAATCAGGGGATCGATCTTGCCGGCCAGAGCCTGGGCGTTCAGGTCCGTGGTATAGGACTCCAAGGCTCCTCCCGGGGAACCGTCGGCCTCGTTCTCGTTGTCGGTCTCGGCCTTGCCGGCGCTCGCCTGGGGCACTTTGGTGATACCGTGAGAGATGTAGTTGACCACGTCGAGCCGGGTCACGCCCTTCTGATGCAGGAAGTAGACTGCGTGGGAATCCTTCTCGCCAAAGATGGCCACCAGCACGTTGGCACCGGTCACTTCTTTCTTGCCCGAAGACTGGACGTGGAGGATGGCGCGCTGGATCACCCGCTGGAACCCCAGGGTGGGCTGGGTGTCCACCTCGCCGCTGCCCGGCACCCTGGGCGTGTGCTGGTTGATGAAGTCGGTCAGCAGCCGGCGCAAGTCCTCGATATCGCAAGCGCAGGCACGCAAAACCTCGGCTGCCGTCGGATTGTCCAGCAGCGCAAGCAGCAGATGCTCCACGGTGATGAACTCGTGGCGCTTCTGCCGGGCCTCGACGAAGGCCATGTGCAGACTGACTTCCAGTTCCTGCGCGATCATTCCTAGGTTTCCTCCATGACACACCGGAGCGGGTGCTGATGTTGCCTCGCGAAAGCCATCACTTGCTCCACCTTCGTCGCAGCGACGTCGCGCGGATACACGCCGCAAACTCCGCTACCTTCTCTATGGACTTTGAGCATGATCTGCGTCGCCCGTTCGCGGCTCATGAAAAAGATGGTCTGAAGCACCGTGACCACAAAGTCCATCGGCGTATAGTCGTCGTTGAGCAACACCACCTTGAATAGGGGCGGTGGCTTGACCCGACTCTTCTGCGGCTCGAGTACGACACCTTCCCGATTTCCGGCAGCCATGGCAACAGGCATCGAGTACGGCAAAGAACACAGCACAACTCGCCCGTTAATACTTGTCGATTGCGAAGGATTTTGCAAGTCCCCGGGGACGCTTGGCGCCGGGGGGCCGACGGTCGGCCGAAAAGCCTCGACCCGGGCGACATCCCGTCCCGGCCCCCCCTGCATCCCGTTGAGGTGAAGTTCCGGCGATCCGCCCCGGCAGGCCGACCCGGACCGCCTCCGAGCGGTGCCATGCCGTCCCCCGTTGGGGCCCACAACCTAGGGCTTCGGGAAATTGACTGGGATAGGAGGCTTGGCGTAAAAAGACCCGCTCGGGCGTCGGATTCCAGCGCGGACGGGGCAAGCGCGGCAAGCCTATCCTGGCAGAGTCCGTACCCGCCCGGTCAGGACTGTTTCATTGTTTATCATGGAGATGTAGATGGCAACCGGTACTGTGAAATGGTTTAACGACGCGAAGGGCTATGGCTTCATCACCCCGGACGACGGCAGCGAGGATCTGTTCGCTCACTTTTCGGCAATCAACATGACCGGGTTCAAGACCCTCAAGGAGGGCCAGAAGGTCAGCTTCGACGTTGTCCAAGGCCCCAAGGGCAAGCAAGCCTCCAACATCGTGACGGTCTCCTGACCGGGCAGATCCGCTGTACACCGAAAGCCCGCCCGAGCGGCGGGCTTTTTTTCGGGCTTTGCCCTCCCCTCAGCCGCCTGCTGCCTGCCGGCTCCCAGCCTCCCCCATCCGTTGGATCATGGCCTTGCCGAATCCGGAGCAGGAGACCTGGGTCGCGCCTTCCATGAGGCGGGCAAAGTCATAGGTCACCAGCCGGGCTTTGATCGTCTCCTCCATGGCCCGGACGATCAGGTCGGCCGCTTCCATCCAGCCCATATGCCGCAGCATCATTTCCGCCGACAGGATAATGGAGCCCGGGTTCACGTAATCCTTGCCGGCGTATTTGGGCGCTGTGCCATGGGTTGCCTCGAACATGGCCACACTGTCGCTCATGTTGGCCCCCGGCGCGATGCCGATCCCCCCCACCTGAGCCGCCAAGGCGTCGGAGATGTAATCCCCGTTCAGGTTCATGGTGGCGATCACGTCGTACTCCTCGGGACGCAGCAGAATTTGCTGCAGGAAAGCGTCCGCGATCACGTCCTTGACCACGATCCCCTGGGGCAGCCTGACCCAGGGACCTCCGTCCACCTCCACGGCCCCGAACTCCCGCTTCGCCAGGGCATAGCCCCAATCCCGGAAGGCCCCTTCGGTGAATTTCATGATGTTACCCTTGTGCACCAGGGTCACCGAGCGGCGCTTGTGGGCGATGGCGTATTGAATGGCCTTGCGCACCAGGCGCTCCGTGCCTTCCCGGGACACGGGCTTGACGCCAATCCCAGAGGTGGCGGGGAAGCGGATCTTCCTGACCCCCATCTCTTCCTGGAGAAAGCGGATCAGCCTGCGCGCTCCCTCGGATTCCGCCGGCCACTCGATGCCGGCGTAGATGTCCTCCGAGTTTTCCCGGAAGATCACCATGTCAGTCTTCTCCGGGTGTTTGAGAGGGCTCGGAACTCCCTGGAAATAGCGCACCGGTCGCAGGCATACGTACAGGTCCAGCTCCTGGCGCAAAGCTACATTGATCGACCGGATGCCTCCCCCCACCGGCGTGGTGAGCGGCCCCTTGATGGACACCACGTATTCCCGCACAGCCTCGAGGGTCTCCTCCGGGAGCCACACATCCTTGCCGTAGACGCGGGTCGACTTTTCTCCGGCGTACACTTCCATCCACACGATTCGGCGCTTGCCGCCATAGGCTTTGCGCACGGCAGCGTCCACCACCTCGCGCATCACCGGCGTAATGTCGATTCCGATCCCATCGCCCTCGATGAACGGGATGACCGGCTGATCCGGAACTTCCAGGGCCCCGTTGGGCAGGACGCGAATTTTTTGTCCCTCAGACGGGACCTTGATGTGCTTGTACATGGAGACTCCTCGGGAGAATGGAAAGGGATAAGTCTTATATCTTATATAATACCTAAAAGGGGCAGTGGCGGCTCGATACCTGAACTTCTCCTACCTTAAGGGATTTCTCGCAAGCCGCCAAACCCCCATTCGTGCTCATAGGGGGAAGCGGCGTTGGAATGGCGCAAGCTGATTTCAAATCATGGAAAATCAAGGGCCGGAATAAGGCTAAGCGAATGAATTTTCTATAAAACAGTTGTCCTGATTTTTTGTTGCACAGCACCATCGACCCTGATTAGACTGAAAAAGGTTTCACGTGCCTCCCGATGTCTACCCGCAGAAGGGGGCGAAGACTGGAATCGGCACCACCTTCGCCGATTCTCCCAGGTCCGCCAGATCCGACCTCTGGCTGCCCCGTGAAAGGGACGTTTCCGGCCGTCCGGGGCGTCCTGGCAAGGCCCGGTTGCGCGCGGCGCCCGTCTACCCGACTCGGCTCCACGCTTCTGGTCCGGCCGACGAGACGCGGGGAGTTTCCCTGCGAACCCACCTAATTTCTGATGCAGAGGAGAGATTAGATGAGTCGTGAACAGGAGATCGCCCAGCTCAAAAAAGACTGGGCGGAAAACCCACGATGGAAAGGGATCCAGCGGCCTTACACCGCGGAGGATGTGGTACGCCTGCGGGGCACGGTGCGCATCGAATACACCCTCGCCCGGCTGGGGGCGGAAAAGCTCTGGAAATATCTGAATACCGAACCCTACGTGAACGCCCTCGGGGCGCTGACCGGCAATCAGGCCATGCAGCAAGCCAAGGCGGGCCTGAAGGCGATCTACCTATCCGGGTGGCAAGTGGCAGCAGACGCGAACGACAGCCTGGAGATGTACCCGGACCAGTCCCTGTACGCGGTCACCAGCGTCCCCAATGTGGTGCGGCGGATCAACAACACCTTTATCCGCTGCGACCAGCTCCACCACGCGGAGGGCAAGGACGAGATCGACTGGTTCGTCCCCATCGTCGCCGACGCGGAGGCAGGCTTTGGCGGGGTGCTGAACGCCCACGAGCTCATGAAGGATATGATCGAAGCGGGGGCGGCTGGGGTGCACTTCGAGGACCAGCTCGCCTCTGCCAAGAAATGCGGCCACTTGGGCGGCAAGGTGCTGGTGCCCACCCAGGAGGCGATCCAAAAGTTGATCGCGGCACGCCTTGCGGCCGACATTCTGGGGGTGCCGACCGTGCTGCTCGCCCGCACCGACGCGGAGGCAGCCAACCTGCTCACTTCGGACGTGGACGAGCGGGACAAGCCCTTTGTCACCGGAGAGCGTACGGCCGAAGGCTTCTACCGGGTGCGAAACGGGCTGGAAGCCTCCATCGCCCGGGGCCTCGCCTATGCCCCCTATGCCGACCTCCTCTGGTGCGAGACCGGTAAACCCGATCTCCAGTTCGCCCGCGCCTTCGCCGAGGCGATCCACCGCCAGTATCCGGACAAGATGCTGGCGTACAACTGCTCTCCTTCCTTCAACTGGAAGAAGAACCTGGACGATGCCACCATCGCCAAGTTCCAGCGGGAGCTGGGCGCCATGGGCTACAAGTTCCAATTCATCACCCTGGCGGGCTTCCATGCCCTCAACTACAGCATGTGGGAGCTCGCCCACGGGTATGCCCGGGAAGGCATGACCGCCTACGTGCGACTGCAGGAGGCGGAGTTCGCGGCAGAAAAGCTGGGCTACACCGCCACCAAGCACCAGAGGGAAGTGGGCACCGGCTACTTCGACGAGATCACCCAAGTGATCCAGGGTGGCGCCTCGTCCCTCACGGCCCTCACCGGCTCCACCGAAGAAGAGCAGTTCCAGGACAGGAACCCTCCCAAGCTGAAAGCGGCAAGTTAAAAAAGGCGCCAAGTTGCAAAGCCGCACCTCGGGTGCGGCTTTTTTATTTCCCCTGGCGCATCCGCCGGGCAACAGCTTCCAGGCCGTCCACTCGGTCCCCCGGACCGATTCCCCGCGCGGCGAACCAGCCCCGGTTCATTTCCAGGGCGTAGGCAGCCGGAGCCGTGGAGGTATGAACCTGCTCGCTCAAGGGTTCCATGTCGGCAATGTTGATGATGACCCCGCGGAGATCGATGAAGGCCACCGAAAGGGGAATGACCGTATTGGCCATCCACATGCCCTGGAGGGCGGGAGCTTCGAAAACGAACAACATGCCTTCTTGCATGGGTAGCCGCGTCCGGTGCATGAGCCCGCGGCTTCGCTCGGCGGGGGTGATCGCCAGCTCTGCCCGCAGCGCATGCCCACGAATCGAAAGATCCACCCACTCGGCGGCCGCCGCCACCCCTGCCGAAAGCAGCAGCCAGGTCGCGGCAAGCCCTGCGCCTAGGCGGGTCAAGGCCGGCAATATTGCGCGCACACCCATTCGGCAATCGCCCCCTGAAGCTCCTGCACCTCGCCCAGGGCAGGCGTCACCCGCAGCAACACATGGGGAAAGCGTCGGAAGAAGCCTTCCAACCGCGCCGGCAGATCCTGCTTGAGATGGCCGCCCGGCGCGAGGAGGAGGGGCGCCAGCGTGATGCGGGTTACCCCTTCCTCGGCAAGGCACGTGAGCGCTGCCTCCAGGCGGGGCTCCATGAGCTCAAGAAAGGCGAGCTCGACCCGCGCGTCGGGGAGGCGCTGCGCCACCTCCCGCCGCATCGCGTCGAAGGGTGCGCGCCACTCCGGATCCCGGGCACCATGGGCGAGAAGAACGAGCGCTGAGCTCACCGCCCTGCCTCTGCCTTCAGTGACGACCCGTGCTGCCGAAGCCGCCTTCACCCCGGACACTGTCGGTAAAGGCGTCCACCAAATTGAACTTGACCTGCACCACCGGCACTACCACGAGCTGAGCGATTCGCTCCAGGGGGTTCAGAAGAAAGGGCTTGTTTCCCCGGTTCCAGCAGGAGACAAAGACCTGACCCTGGTAATCGGAGTCGATCAGGCCCACCAGATTACCCAGCACGAGCCCATGCTTGTGTCCCAGGCCGGAGCGGGGAAGCACCAGGGCGGCATAGCCCGGGTCCTTGAGGTGGATCGCCAGCCCGGAAGGCACGAGCTGGGCTTCCCCCGGGTCGATGGCCATTGTCTGCTCGATGCAGGCCCGCAAGTCCAGCCCCGCCGAGCCAGGCGTCGCATACGCGGGGGGCAGCGCCTTCAAGCGCGCATCTAGGATCTTGACGTCAACGATCACGGGCAGCCTCGATGAGAAAGATTTGCGCGGGCTCCAGAAGGGACTTGCCTGTACCTACGGGCGGGCCGCACGGGCGCCCGGTTTCGAACGCCGGCGGCGCCATTCGGGCCATAGGGCGGCAATACGGCCCACGAGGGCCCGTGCCACCTGGAGCTTCGGTCCACGGGGAAGCGGGTGGCGGCCCTCGTCGTCGAACAACACCACCTGATTCTCCTCCGCACCAATGGCCTCCTGCACTAAATTGGCCACGAGCAGCGGCACCCCCTTGGCCCGGCGCTTGGCTTCGGCCTGCTCGTCCAGGCGCTCGCTCTCGGCAGCGAAAGCCACGCAGAAGGGGGCCTCGGGGAGGCTCGCCACATAACCCAGGATGTCCGGATTGGGAACGAGCTCCAGCGTCAAGCGGCCGCCCGAGCGCTTAATCTTGTGCTCGCTCGCACGCGCCGGCCGGAAATCCGCCACCGCTGCCACGGAAACGAAGAGGTCAGCCTCTGCCACCTGCGCCTTGACCGCTCCCAGCATCTCTTCCGCGCTCACCACGTCATGGCGCACCACCCCATAAGGGGTAGGCAGGCTCACGGGGCCTGCGATGAGGGTCACCCGGGCCCCCGCTTCCCGCAGCGCCCGCGCGACGGCAAAGCCCATTTTCCCCGAGCTGACGTTGGTGACGCCCCGCACCGGATCCATGGCCTCGAAGGTGGGGCCCGCGGTCACCAGGGCCCGCAGGCCCGCCAGCGTCTTCGGCTGGAAAACCGCCAGCGCCGCCTCCAGCAGCGCTTCGGGCTCGAGCATGCGGCCCGGTCCCACTTCGCCGCAGGCCTGCTCACCGCTCGCCGGCCCCAGGATTTCCACCCCGTCGGCGGCGAGCTGCGCCATGTTGCGCCGGGTGGCGGGGTTATCCCACATCTGCCGGTTCATGGCCGGGGCCACCAGCAGCGGGCACTCCCGGGCAAGGCACAGGGCGGAGAGCAAGTCATCAGCAAAGCCGTGGACGAGCTTGGCCAGGAAGTCGGCACTCGCTGGCGCCACCAGAATCGCCCGGGCCGCTCGGGAGAGCTCGATATGGGCCATGGCGTTTTCGACCCGTGGGTCCCACAAATCGCTATAGACTCGCCGGCCGGCGAGGGCTTGGAAAGTCAGGGGGGTGACGAAGCGGGTTGCAGCTTCCGTCATCACCACCTGCACGCTCACGCCTTCCTGCACCAGGAGGCGAGCAAGCTCCGCCGCCTTGTAGACGGCAATGCCGCCCGTCAGTCCGAGGACCAGATGTCGGCTCGGGAAATCATTCATGATGCCAGGAAAACTCGGACAGGAAATCGATGATGGAAGTGTAAACTATGGCCCCGTTTCGGAAAATCGCTGAAAGGAGAAACTTCATCCCATGGCCATCCCTGACTGGCCCGAGGCGGAGCGCCCTCGGGAGCGGCTCCTTGCTGCCGGGCCCCAAGCCCTCTCCGAAGCCGAGCTGCTCGCCATTTTCCTTCGTACAGGAGTCAAGGGCATGAGCGCCGTCGACTTGGCCCGACGGCTGCTCGCGCATTTTGGAAGTCTCTCCGCCCTGTTCGCCGCCAGCCTGAAAGAGTTTAGCGCCCTTCCCGGGCTCGGGCCGGTCAAGTACATCCAATTGCAGGCTGTACTGGAGTTGGCGCGGCGAGCCCTCCAAGAGGAGCTCAAGCGGGAAGGCGCCCTCACTTGCCCTTCCGCAGTGCGGGAGTACCTGCGGCTGCGGCTGCAGGACAGAGAGCGGGAAATTTTCCTCGCCCTCTTTCTCGACGCCCAGCACCGGGTCATCGAGATCGAAGAGCTTTTCGCCGGCACCCTGACCCAGACCAGCGTCTACCCCCGGGAAGTGGTCAAGCGGGCCCTCGCCCTCAACGCCGCTGCCATCATCTTCGCCCATAATCATCCCTCGGGCGTCGCCGAGCCCAGCCAAGCCGATGTGGGCCTGACCCGGACGTTGAAGCAGGCCCTAGCCCTGGTGGACGTGCAGGTCCTGGATCACTTCGTAGTGGCCGCCGGCGGCTGTGTGTCCTTCGCCGAACGCGGCCTGTTATAGAGGCTAAGCGCTTGAAACAGGACCGCAAATGCGGCTAAAATTAATATTTTTGACCATCTTCTCAGGTAGCCTTCTATGGCACGAGTCTGCGAAATCACCGGCAAGCGACCCATGGTGGGGAACAACGTGTCCCACGCCAACAACAAGACCAAGCGCCGTTTTCTGCCTAACCTGCACTACCGCCGCTTTTGGGTGGAAAGCGAACGCCGCTGGGTGAGGCTGCGAGTCTCCAACGCAGGGCTGCGCCTGATCGACAAGAAAGGCATCGAAGCGGTGCTCGCCGACCTGCGGGCCCGGGGCGAGAGCGTCTGAGGAAGGAGCGCCATCATGCGGGAAAAAATCAAGCTAGAGTCCACCGCCGGGACCGGGTATTTTTACACCACCACCAAGAACAAGCGCACCACGCCCGACAAGCTGGAGCTCAAGAAGTACGACCCGGTCGCCCGCAAGCACGTGATCTTCAAAGAAACCAAGCTCAAGTAGACCAAGACTGGATAGCAAGACCGTGCCAACACAAAGGGCCCGCCATGGCGGGCCCTTTCGTTTTCCCGGGAGAAGGCCGGGCAGAAGAACTTAAGCGTAGCAGCGAAGCCGCCGGGAAAACTCCTCAAGCTGGGCGATGCCGCTCTGCTCCGCTCGCTGGCACCAGTCCTGCAACTGTTTGACCAGCTGTTCCCGGCTTAAAGAGGAACGCCGCCACAAGGCTGTCAGTTCCTGGCGCATGCAATAGAGGGTTTCCAGCGCCCGGCTGTAGCGCAGTACCAGGTGGAGCTTCTCCCGCTCGTGGGTTCCTAGTTCTTCCTGATCCCGCAGCAGCCAGCGTTTCACGGCGGCGGGATCGACGCGTATGCCGTCCCGGGGGAGCCGCTCCTTGAGCCAGGCCACCTCGTGCCGCCACGCCCGCTTGACTGCCTTGGCGTAGCGAGCGAGCACCTCGTAGCGATGGGTGATGACCGCTTGTAGCGTCGCCGCGTCGGGGACGGGCTTGGACGGATCGAGCTTGAGCCTGGGGGCGATTCGCTTCACTTGGGCAAGCCCCAGAGCCGAAAGGATGCGGATGTATACCCAACCGATGTCGAACTCGTACCAGCGGGCGGAGAGCTTCGCCGACGAGGCGTAGGCGTGGTGGTTGTTGTGGAGTTCCTCTCCCCCGATAAGGATGCCCCACGGGAAGATATTGGTGCTCGCGTCCTCCGTCTGGTAGTTGCGGTAGCCCCAGTAATGACCCAGGCCGTTGATCACACCCGCAGCGAGTACCGGAATCCACAGCATCTGCACCGCCCAGATGGTGATCCCGATCGGGCCAAACAAGGCGACATCGATCGCCAGCATCAGGACCACCCCCCAACTGCTGAACCGGCTGTAGACGTTGCGCTCCACCCAATCGTCAGGCGTGCCATAGCCGTAACGCTCCAGCGTTTCCCGGTTTTTGGCTTCCTGGCGATACAGCTCGGTGCCTTGCAGTAACACCTTGCGGATGCCCACGATCTGGGGACTGTGGGGATCTTCTGGGGTCTCGCAGCGCGCGTGATGCTTGCGATGGATGGCGGTCCATTCCCGCGTCACCATGCCGGTGGTGAGCCACAACCAGAAGCGGAAGAAGTGGCTCACCACGGGATGCAAGTCGAGCGCCCGATGGGCCTGGTGCCGGTGCAGATAGATGGTGACGGCGGCGATGGTGATATGGGTGAGGGCGAGGGTGTAGAGCACGTACCCCCACCAGGGAAGATCCATCATAAAACTGAAGTCCTTGTTTTGTTTAAGAAAGGGTAAGCCGCAGGCGAACTGCTGGGACGAGTCTACAGCAATCCTTTTGGGAGTCAAGAGAACATCCCAGAGGCATTCTAGCGCTGCCCTCCTTCTCGGGCAGTCCTGGCCAGGGGTTAAGAAGCCGCGCGGGTGCGCTCCAGCACGGCGGCAAAAAACCCGTCGGTTCCATGCACGTGGGGCAGTAGGCGCAGCCACGGGCCCGTACCGATGATGATGTCATGGCGCGCCAGCACCTCGGAGGCGGGCACCAGAGAAAAGGCAGGGCTACGACTGAGGAACGCCTCCACGACAGCTTCGTTCTCCTCTGCAAGCAGGCTGCAAGTGGCATAGACCAGGCGCCCACCCGGCTTCACCAGCCGGGCGGCAGCATCCAGAAGGGAGGTCTGGACGCGGACGAGGGCGGCGACGGTGGCGGGGGACTGGCGCCACTTGAGATCCGGGTTTCGTCGCAAGGTGCCGCTTCCGCTGCAAGGAGCGTCTACCAGCACCCGATCGATCTTGCCAGCGAGCCGTCTGACCCGGGCATCGTTTTCCGAGTCGATCCGCTGGGGATAGACGTTGGAGAGACCGGAGCGCTTGAGGCGGGATCTGAGCCGGGCAAGGCGCCGGTCCGCGACGTCGAAGGCATAGACACGGCCCTCGGAACCCATGAGCGCCCCCAAGTGCAGAGTCTTGCCCCCCGCGCCAGCACAGAAATCCACCACCATCTCCCCCCGGCGGGGCGACACCAGGTAGGCAAGCAACTGGCTGCCCTCGTCCTGGACCTCCAGCGCGCCGGTGAGGAACAGGGGGCTGTGCTGGAGGGATGGCTTGCCCCGCACACGGATGCCTACGGGCGAATAGGGGGTCGGGGCGGCCTGGATCCCCTCTTCGGCCAACGCTTGAAGCACGCTGTGGCGCTGCGCGCGCAGGCTGTTTACCCGCAGGTCCAAGGGAGCTGGGTGCTGCATGCTGCGCCCAAGGGCGAGGGCTTGCGCCTCCCCATAGGCTGCTGCAAGCCGCGCCCAGAGCCAATCGGGAAGCTCCGCCTGGACCGGGAGGGGCAAGCTTTCGTAGCGCAGCCCCTTGAGCCCCGCGAGCCACCGCCGTTCCTCTTCTGTCAAGGGCTCCAGCTCCCGTAGCTTGAAGCCACCGAAGCGGAACGCCGCGGCCAGGACGCGGCTGCGCGGGCTTACGGCCCCCGCCGCATCGAGGAAGCGAGCATGGCGTAGCGCCGCGTAGACTGCCTCGGCAACGAAGGCCCGGTCCCGGACCCCTAGGCGGGGGTGCTCGCGGAAATAGCGGGCGAGCACGGCGTCTGCCGGATGCTCCATGGCAAGCACCCGCGCCAGGGCCTCTTCCGTCCGGGCGATCACGGCAGGGCGCGCGATCGCGCGGTCCGCAGACGTTCGTCCCACGGAGCCCGTCGCTTCAGGGCTCCTGCGCGCGGGTTCGGCCCTCACCCCTCCACCTCCGGTGAACACAGGGCCTGCGCCGGCGGGCGTGCGCCCTCGATCTCCACCCGGTCCTCGCCGCTCAAGCGCAACCGTCCCTCAAGGATCCAGCGAATCGCCTGGGGATAGATGCGATGCTCTTGCGCCAGCACCCGGGCCGCCAGCCGCGCCTCGTCATCCTCCGGTAGTACAGGCACTGCTGCCTGAATGATGATGGGGCCATGATCCAGAGACTCGGTGACGAAGTGCACCGTGCATCCGTGGATACGCACCCCCGCTTCCAATGCTCGGCGATGGGTATGGAGTCCCGGAAACGCGGGCAGCAAGGATGGGTGGATGTTCACCAGGCGCCCGCGGTAGCGTGCGACGAAATCCGCCGTCAACACCCGCATGAAACCTGCCAGCACCACCAAATCGGCCCCATGGCGATCGATGGCATGCGCCAGGGCCTGTTCGAAACTGCCTCGGTCGGGGTAGCCGCGATGGGGCACGACCTCGGTGACGATGCCGTAGGTGCGGGCGATCTCCAGGCCGCGGGCGCCAGGCTCGTTGCTAATCACAGCGGCAACGGTCGCGGGCAAGCGCGCGCGCAGGATCGCTTCCATGTTGCTGCCACGACCGGAGATGAGAATAGCGAGCCGCTTCATAGGCGATGGATCTGTACCTGGGGCTCGGCACCGCAACGCTGCCGGATCTCTCCGATCCGCCACACCGTCTCGCCGGCTTGCTCAAGCAATTCCATCGCGGCCTGCGCATCTGTGGCCTCCACCACCGCGACCAGGCCGATACCGCAGTTAAACACCCGGTAGAGCTCCTGGTCGGTGATGCCGCCCAGCGCCTTGAGCCAGGTGAAAAGGCGCGGCATGGGCCAGCACCCGCCCTCCAGCACCGCCACCACCTGCTCCGGCAGAATGCGGGGAATGTTCTCCAAAAGCCCGCCGCCGGTGATATGGGCGAGACCTTTAACCGGAAGCGCGTTAAGGAGCGCCAGCACCGGCTTCACGTAAATCCGGGTGGGGGTAAGCAGCACCTCGCCTAAGGACCGTCCGTCGAAGTCGGCGGAAAGGTCCAGCTGGTGCAGCTCCACGATGCGCCGGATCAAGGAATAGCCGTTGCTGTGGGCGCCGCTGGAGGCCAGCCCCAGCACCACGTCTCCAGGCCGGATACGGCGGCCGTCGATTAGGCGGCTGCGCTCGACGATGCCCACGGCGAACCCCGCCAGGTCGTACTCCCCGGGGGCGTACATGCCTGGCATCTCCGCCGTCTCCCCTCCGATCAAGGCGCAGCCGGCCTGCTCGCAACCAGCCGCAATCCCGGCGACCACTTGCGCCGCCACCTCTACGTCCAGCTTGCCGCAGGCGAAATAATCCAGGAAGAACAAGGGTTCTGCCCCTTGGACCAGAATATCGTTCACGCTCATCGCCACCAGGTCGATGCCCACAGTGTCGTGGCGGTTCAACTGGAAGGCGAGCTTGAGCTTGGTGCCTACACCGTCGGTTCCCGACACCAAGACCGGTTCCCGGTAACCCGGGGGCAGAGAAAACATGGCGCCGAAGCCGCCGATCCCCCCCAGCACTTCAGGACGGAAGGTACGGCGAGCCAGGGGCTTGATGGCTTGCACCAGGCGATCACCGGCATCGATGTCGACGCCGGCATCGCGATAGCTGAGGGACGAAGGGGGAGTAGGCTGGCTCATGGATGTCCTTGGAGAAGCGTCCGGCACGCCCGCGCTCCTCCCGCCCGTCGGGCGCCGGGAAGAACTCGGCAACGCATGGCCGCTTGCAGGTTAAAATGATGCAATTTTAATGGAAACCTGCTCCTATCGCCGTGCACCCGCCCGGGCGGCCATGCGCGGGCACATGACGCCGTCGCGCCCCGGATGACTCAGCTCGTCCTGCCGCTACAGGCGGCGCTTGCTCCCCGCTTCGACAACTTCGTCCCCGGGAGGAACCGGGAAGCGGTGGCCGCCCTCAAGGCCCTTCTCGCCGATCCGCTCGGGGAGCCGATCGTCTACCTGTGGGGGGCACCGGGGTGCGGCCGCACCCACCTTCTGGCTGCCCTGGTAGAGGAGGCGAAGCGCGCGGGCTTGCCTGCCGCGTTGGCGTCGGGTCGAAGCGCCGCGAGCCTGCCCGACGCGGTTCTCCTCGCCCTGGATGACGTGGAACGGCTCGACCCGACCGGAGCCCAGGCCTTCTTCAACGCCCTCAATCGGGCCCGGGAAGGAACCATGCGAGTGGCGGCGAGCGGTCCCTGCCCGCCGGCGCGACTGCGCCTGCGGCAAGACGTGGCGACCCGGCTCGGTAGCGGCTTGGTCTTCGAAATCCACCCCCTCTCGGACGAGGAGAAGATCGCTGCCCTGGCGGCTCGCGCCCGGGAGCGGGGCTTTACCCTGCCTCAGGAGGCAGCGCGCTACCTGCTCACCCGCAGCCCGCGGAATCTGACCTGCCTGTTTGCCATCCTCGAGCGCTTGGATCTGCGCTCCCTCGAACGCCACCGTCCCGTGACCGTGCGGTTGCTCAGGGAAGTGCTGGGGGAGGCGGGCGATCCGTGACCGGGGGTAGCC
>NZ_DAIRTR010000033.1:0-25851 GCF_036803785.1 Pelomicrobium sp.
CAAATGGACCCCGTCGGCACCAAGCGCTTCCGCCGTCGCCACGTCCCCGTTCACCAGCACCCGGGCGCCCCAGGCCCGAGCGCGGGCCAGCACTTCCCGGGCGAAAGCGCGCAACTGCCCCGGCGGCATGGACTTTTCCCGGATCTGGATGAGCCGCACACCCCGCTGGAGGGCTGCCTCTAGCCGCTCGAGGAATGGGCCAGTGCCTAGCCCTTCCCCATGGGTGATGGCATATTCGGGAGGAAGCTCTAAGGCCCTGAGGACGGGGCCGTTGGCCGGCAGCATAGGAGCGAGGGCGGAATCGCCCGGGCGATGCCAGGCGAGGGCTTCGTGCTCTCGGTCCTCCAGCGCTCCGCGCCAGCGGACTACCCGGAAGAACCGCAGCCGTACCGTCCCGTGGGGATAGGCGAAGGTGCGGGTGATCCACGGATAGGCCCGCTCCACAGTGAGCGATAACTCTTCACGAAGCTCCCGGGCGAGGGCCTCCCGGACGGATTCCCCGGGCTCCACTTTACCGCCAGGAAACTCCCAGTAGCCAGCGTAAACCTTGCCGGCCGGCCGGCGCCCTAGGAGAAATCGGCCGTCAGGGCGCTGGATCACCGCCACCGCCACTTCTTGCGCTTCGCGAGGAGCGGCTACCGAACAAGGGATGGGCGCCGGACCAGCCATGGGGACGAGGGGCAGGAAGCGGGCTACTGTGTCGGCGGCTCGCTCCCGTCCGTGGGCGCCGCCTCACCGGGCACACGGTAGCCTTCGTTCGCCCATTGCCCCAGGTCGATCAGCTTGCAGCGTTCGGAACAGAAGGGACGGAAGCGGTTCTCCGGTGTCCATTCCACCGGCTTGCCACACTGGGGGCAGCGGACCAGGCGGTGTCCTCGGGACGGGGAGCGCTCCATGGAGGATGGAGTGGCGGTTTAGAGGTTATAGAAGGTGAGTTCGAATTCCACGTCGCCCTCGAAAGTCTTCGGGCGCTCGTCTACCGCGGGGGTGATGAAACGGATGTTGAGGGCGTACTTGTTAGCGCTGATCTCAGGAACACAGGGCACGCCGCCGTTTAACTTCAGGCTCAGCATCTGCGCCACTCGCCCGGCCAGCATCTGTTGGAACACCCCCTGCTGGGCCACCTGGCGACTGCCGCGGCCCGTTTCCCGCAACAGCCGCAGCACCACTGCCAGGGCGTCGCGGATGGGGAGTATTGGCCACAACCATTCCGCCAGGTGCCGGCGACGCACGTCGGCCTCCAGGTGCAGCCAGTAATGGTAGGAGGGCAGATCGAACTCGCACACCCCACCGGGGATGGAGGTGCGCTGCTTGATACTCATAAGCCATTCGTTGTCCCGTAGGTGCTGGCCAGCCTTGCCGGTCATGCGGGTGAGGCCCTGACTCGCTGCTTCCAATTGACCCACCACTTCGTCCAGCTTGTCGGTGGCCACGTTGGGGTTGCCCCGCAGCCCCTCCAGGGTGGCCCGCTGACGCTCAAGCTCCTGGTAGAGGTCGGATTTCAAGTCCTGCCGGCTGGCGACGTCGAGGATCTCGAACAAGGTCACCAGGGCGACGTGATGATCGTGGCTATCTTGACGGACGGAGAAATGAAGGGCGCGATCGAACAGATCTTCCAGTCGCAGGAGAGTGCGGATGCGCTCGCTTAAGGGGTACTCGTACTGGATCACTGGGGCGCCATGGGCGTTGCGCCCCTAATTTTGAAGGATCGTGCTCGAGATTACAAATCGCTTTGCGCTCTGGCCTGAGCCGACAAGGCGAGGTATTTGCGGTGCAGCGCTTCGACCTGGGGCCCCAGGGCTTCTTCGGGCCCGCTGTTGTCGATCACGTCGTCGGCCCGGCTCAAGCGCTCGGCCCGGGAGACCTGGGCCGCCAGGATCGCCCGTACTGCAGCCTCGTCTAGCCCGCTGCGCAGCATGGTGCGGCGAATCTGCTGCTCCTCGGAGCAGTCCACCACCAGGATGCGATCTACTCGGTCGGCATAGCTGCCCGCCTCCAGCAACAGGGGCACCACCAGCACCACATAAGGGCCGGTCGACCGGGCAATGGCCGCTTCGGCCCGGGCCCAAATTTGGGGATGGAGGATGGCTTGCAGCCGCTCTTTGGCCAGGGGGTCGGCGAAGACCAGGCAGCGCATCCGAGCCCGATCGAGGGCACCCTCGGAAGTGAGGTAGGCGTCCCCGAAGGCCTTCCGTAAGGCGGGGATCGCCTCCCCTCCCGCCCCCGTGAGGGCATGGGCGATCGCATCAGTATCCACGATGGAGACCCCTAGGGCCTCGAAGTGCCGGGCGACTGTGGACTTGCCGCTGCCGATGCCGCCCGTGAGGCCCACCACGAAGGTCATAGCAATCCGAGGTAAGCCTGGGTGAGGTGGCGACCCCAGAACAGGGCAATGAGCCCCCCGCCGGCCAAGTACGGGCCGAAAGGAATGGGAAGGTTGCGGTCCCGTCCCAGCACGATGATCAGGGACAGACCCACCACGGCGCCCACTGCCGAGGACAGGAGAATCACTACGGGCAGCTGCTGCCAACCCAGCCAGGCGCCGATGGCGGCGAGAAGCTTGAAGTCGCCATGGCCCATGCCCTCTTTTCCGGTGGCGAGCTTGAACAGCCAAAACACTGACCAGAGGGCAAGATAGCCGGCTGCGGCGCCGATGACCGCCGAGCCCAGGTCCGTATAGAGGCCAATCGTATTGAGCAGCAATCCGAGCCACAGCAGGGGCAGGGTGATGTCATCGGGCAGAAGCTGGGTGTCGAGGTCGATGAAGGCAGCCGCGATCAGCGCCCAGCAGAAGACGAGGGCGCCGACCCCGGCCAGGCTCAGCCCGAAGCGCCACGCTACGTAGCCAGAGACGAGGCCGGAGAGCGCCTCCACCATCGGGTAACGGGCGCTTACCCGGGCACCACAACAGCTCGCCCGCCCCCGCAAGGCAAGCCAGCTTACGAGGGGGATGTTGTGCAGCGCACCGATCGGATTCCCGCAGGCGGGACAGCGGGAGCGGGGGACGAGCAGATTGAAGCGCTCTTGCTCGACTGGGGCCTCCCCATGCAGCTCGGCGCACTGGCGGCGCCATTCCCGCTCCAGCATAAGGGGCAGGCGATGGATCACCACGTTGAGAAAACTGCCCACCAGCAGCCCGAGCACTGTGCCCAGCGAGACGACCAGCACGGAATGCGCCGCGAGGACGGAGGCCATGGGCTTCAGCCAGTCGCCGCTGGGAGCAGATGCCGTCCCAGCAAGAAAAGGCGCGTCTTCAGACCACTGCCCCCAGCTTGAAGATGGGAAGGTACATGGAGATCACCAGTCCGCCGATCAGTACGCCCAGCACCACCATGATCATGGGCTCCATGAGGCTGGAGAGCGCTTCCACCGCGTTGTCCACTTCCTCCTCGAAGAAGTCTGCTACCTTGCCGAGCATGGCGTCGAGGGAGCCCGACTCCTCGCCAATGGCCGTCATCTGGATCACCATGCTGGGGAAGACGCCGGCGTTTTGCATGGCCACGGTGAGGCTGGTCCCGGTGGAGACCTCCGCCTGGATCTGCTTGGTTGCCTCCCAGTACACGGAGTTGCCGGAAGCACCGCCCACCGACTCCAGTGCCTCCACCAGCGGCACTCCGGCAGCGAACATGGTGGAAAGGGTACGGGCCCAGCGGGCGATGGTGGCTTTGCGGATCACCTCCCCGAATACCGGCAGCCGCAGGAACAAGCGGTCTAGCGCTCGCTGCATCTTAAGGGAGCGCTTCCAGGTGAAGAAAAAAAACCATATCGTGAAAGCGATGCCACCGAAGAGGGCCCACCACCAGTCGACGAAGAAATTGGAGATGGAGATGACCACCAGCGTGGGGGTTGGCAGGTCGGCGCCAAAGCTGGTGAACAGCTCCTTGAAGGCTGGGATCACGAAAATCATGATCACTGCCGTGATGATGAAGGCCACCACGATGATGGAAAGGGGATAAAACAGGGCAGACTTGATCTTGCTTTTGACGGCGAGAATCTTTTCCTTATAGGTCGCCAGCCGATCGAGCAAGTTGTCCAGGATTCCCGCAGCCTCGCCGGCCTGCACCAGGTTGCAGAACAGCTGGTCGAAATAGACCGGATGCTTGCGAAAGGCCTGGTGCAGCGCGCTTCCCGTTTCCACCTCGGTGCGGATCTCGTTGAGCAGCTTGGTGACTGCGGGATTGGCATGACCCCGGGCCACGATGTCAAACGCCTGGAGCAAGGGCACGCCCGCCTTCATCATGGTGGCGAGCTGTCGCGTGAACAAAGTGATGTCCTTCTCAGTGATTTTCTTGCCGATGCGGGAGCGTTGTCGGCGGACCTTGACGACGTTGATGCCCTGACGGCGCAACGTCGCCGACACGAGCGCTTCGCCGGAGGCCCGCATCTCGCCTTTGATCAATCTGCCGCTTTTGTCGCGGCCTTCCCAGGCATAGACGTATTCCTTGACTCGCTTGTCGGCGCTTGCAGCGATGGTGGCCATGACACGCTCTCCCTAGGGAACCCCGACCCAGACCCCGGTGCCAGCGCCCGCTGGCAGGCTGACCGGCCGAGTTCACACTGCCCATCCTATCATAAGATTGAACTTTCAATAACAGATATAGCTTTATGATTCGAAAAGGAACTCAGTTGGCGGACCTCACGGCCCTGCGTTCCCGAGGGGGCGCTTCGGCGCGCTGCGGTGCACGAATCGGTGGGTAGAGTTTTACCCGTTTGATGGCCCGGTCTTGGACCTGGACGATCTCCATAGGCTGGCCGACGATCTTGAGGCTCGTCCCGGCCTCTGGAATATCTTGAAAATGCTCAAGAATCAACCCATTCAAGGTGCGTGGGCCGTCGGTGGGGAAGCGGTAGCCTAGCTTGCGGTTGAGCTCCCGCAGGGGGGTGCCCCCCTCCACCAGAAAACTGCCGTCCTCCTGAGGAACGTAGCCGGACGTTTCCAAGGGCGAGTGGGTGGTGAACTCCCCCACGATTTCTTCCAGAATGTCCTCCACGGTCACGAGGCCCAGGAGCTCGCCGTACTCGTCCACCACGAGCCCCAGCCGCTGGTGGTTTTCCTGGAACTGGTGCAGCTGGGTGAGCAGGGGGGTTCCACTCGGCACGAAATAGGGCGGCTGAATCAACGGCTTCAGCCCTTCGATGCTCACTGTGGGATCGCTCACGAAATTAAGCACACGCCGTGCGTGCAGGAGGCCGACCACATTGTCCAGATGACCGCTGTAGACCACCAGCCGGGTGTGGTAGGCGGTGGCCAACTGGCTCTTAAGGGTGTCCAGGGGGGCTTCTAGATCCACAGCCTCGATCTGGCTGCGAGGCACCATCACGTCGTCCACCCGGATGTCCTGGAGCTCGAACAGATTGAGCAGGATGGTGTGGTGCTTGGGCGGAATGTAGTGCCCAGCCTCCAGCACCAGGGTGCGCAGCTCCTCCATGGATAGGCGTACCGGCCCCTCTGCGGCGGGACGGATGCGCAACAACCTGAGGAGCGCACCCACGAATAAGTTCACAAACCACACGACCGGATACATGAGCCTCAGAGCGGGGGTGAGGGCATAGCTCGCAGTGAAGGCGATGGGTTCCGGATGGGTGGCAGCGATCACCTTGGGCGTGATCTCGCAGAACACCAGCACGACGAAGGTGAGCAGTAAGGTGGCGGCGCTCAGGGCGAGCTCCCCGTCGCCGAAGAGCCGAATGGTGATCACCGTCACGAGGGCCGCGGCTGCCATATTGACCAGGTTGTTGCCGAGCAGGATCATGCCGAGCAGCCTGTCCGTATTGGCGAGCAGCCGCGCAGCGAGCCGGGCGCCTCGGTGACCCTTCTGCGCCAGATGTTTCAACCGGTAACGGTTGAGCGCCATCATGGCGGTTTCCGAGATGGAGAAGAGCGCCGAGAGGATCAGAAGTACCGCAAGGGCACCAAACAAGGCGCCGGTAGGGATGTGATCCAACGCGCGTTACCTAAAGACTGCCGCGGGGCAAAATCCAGTATCCAGTTGCCGCCTTTGCGTTGTCAAGGCGGAGGGTGGAGGCGGGCATTCAGCGCCCGAGGATCACTTCCAGCACGAATTTGCTTCCCACGTAGGCGAGCAGCAGGGCGAGGAAACCCGCCAGCGTCCAGCGCACCGCCACCCGCCCGCGCCAGCCGTACAGCCGGCGCCCGCCGAGCAACGCACCATAGATCACCCAGGAGACGATCCCGAAAAGGGTCTTGTGGGTGAATTGCAGAGGCGTGCCGAACACCTCCTCCGAGAACACGATCCCGGAGGCAAGGGTGAGGGTGAGCAGCACGAAGCCGGCACCGATGATGCGAAACAGCAGCCGCTCCATGCTGAGCAGGGGGGGAAAGTCGGAGAACAGGGCGGAGCGCGCCGCCTGATGCAACCGCTTTTCCATGAAGGCCATGAGCACCGCATGCAGCGCGGCGATGGTGAAGAGGCTGTAGGCGAGCAGGGCTAGCAGCAGGTGAAACTTGAAAGCCGGGGCATCGGTGTTGGGCAGGGGATGGGAGGCCGGAAGGACGGCGGGCAGCAGGGAGGCTACCACGGCCACCGGTGCGAGCAGGGTGTGCAAAGTGGCCATGCTGTAGAGGCGGCTGCCGGCCCAGTAAACCAGGATGGCGAGGAACACGATGGCGGAGACGGCGCTACCCACGCCCAGGTACAAGCCATCGGGGCCGAAAAGGCTTTCCGCCAGGGAGTAGCCGTGCACACCCAAAGGCAGCAGGATCACGTGGGGCTGCCAGGCGGGGACTGGCCGGGCCACGGCCGGCGCCGAGGCGGGGGCCGCAACGGCACGGGTGCTCCAGTAATAGGCGGCGACGGCTCCATAGAGCAGCGCCGCCAGGAGATAGGCTAGAATTCCTTCCATAGAGTCCGTCGTGGTCCGTTGCCAGCCGAGCACTTGCCGGTCAATGGACAAAGTTTACCTGAGTTCCCCCGACTGCCGAGGCTTGCACGTCTTCCCATGTTCGAAAATCTAACCGAGCGCCTGTCCCGGGTGGTCAAGACCCTGCGCGGCGAGGCGAGGCTTACCGAGGCCAATATCCAGGAAGCCTTGCGCGAGGTGCGCATCGCCCTGCTGGAAGCCGATGTGGCGCTGCCGGTGGTGAAAGAGTTCGTCACCCAGGTCAAGGAAAAGGCCCTGGGGCAGGAAGTGCAGGGCAGCTTGACTCCCGGCCAGACCCTGGTGGGGGTGGTGCATCGCGAGCTGGCGCGCCTCATGGGCGCGCAGCATGAGTCCCTCAACCTCGCCACCGCTCCGCCCGCCGTCGTGCTGTTGGCTGGCCTTCAGGGTACCGGCAAGACCACCACCGCAGCGAAGCTCGCGCGCCTGCTCAAAGAGAGCAAGAAGAAAGTGCTGCTCGTCTCCTGTGACGTGTACCGTCCCGCTGCCATCGAACAGCTGCGTACCCTGGCGCAGCAGGTGGGTTGCGACTTCTTTTCCCCTGAGCCGGGAGAGGCCCCGGAGGCGATCGCCCGCCGTGCCCTGGATCACGCCCGGCGCCATTTCTTCGACGTGGTGTTGTTGGACACGGCCGGACGGCTTGCTATCGATCAGGAGATGATGGCTGAAGTGCGCCGGCTACACGAAGTGGCGAAGCCCGTCGAGACCCTGCTGGTGGTGGACGCGATGCAGGGCCAGGATGCGGTCAACACGGCTCAGGCGTTTGGCGAGGCGCTTCCCTTGACTGGCCTGATCCTCACCAAGCTGGACGGAGATGCCCGAGGCGGCGCGGCCTTGTCGGTGCGCCAGGTAACGGGCAAGCCGATCAAATTTGTCGGCGTGAGCGAGAAACTCGCCGGGCTGGAGCCATTTCACCCGGAGCGGATGGCCTCCCGCATCCTGGGCATGGGCGATGTGCTCTCCCTGGTGGAAGAGGTGCAGCGCAGTGTGGATCGGGCGCAGGCCGAGAAGCTCGCCCGCAAAGTCAAATCGGGCAAGGGCTTCGATCTGGAGGATTTCAAGGCCCAGATCCAGCAGATGCGCAAGATGGGAGGGCTTTCCGCTCTGCTGGATAAGCTTCCGGCGCAGTTTTCTCAGGCGGTGCAGGGGGCACCCGTGGACGAGCGGGTGTTTCGGCGCATCGAGGGCATCATCAACGCCATGACACCCCTCGAGCGGGCGAAGCCCGAGATCATCAAAGCTTCCCGTAAACGCCGCATCGCTGCCGGTGCAGGAGTAAGCGTCCAGGAGGTGAACCGGCTGCTCGCCCAGTTCGAGCAAACGCAGAAGATGATGAAGATGGTCTCCAGAGGGGGCATGCAGAAGTTTCTGCGGGGAATGCGCGGGATGTTGCCAGGCGGGCGCTAGGGCGCAGCGGCAAGGGCTTTGCCTTGCGACAGGGTAAAAAAATGCTTTAAAATTTTCACCTTTTCGTGTCAGGCAAGGTCAGAGCCCATGGTAGTGATACGGCTTGCCCGAGGGGGTGCCAAGAAGCGCCCCTTCTACAACATGGTGGTCACCGATTCGCGCAATCCCCGCGACGGGCGCTTCATCGAGCGCATCGGCTTCTACAATCCCATGGCGGCGGAGAGCGAGGAGGCGCTCCGGGTGCAGCTCGACCGGCTGGCCTACTGGCAGGCGCACGGGGCAAAGCTCTCCGATACGGTTGCGCGGCTGGTCAAGCAATACCGTGGCAGCGGGGCCCGGGTCTGAGTTCGGGCAGCGTTGGGTCGTCTTGGGGCTGATCAGCGCCCCGTACGGTGTGCGGGGCTGGGTGCGGGTCAAGTCCTATACCCAGGATCCGGACGGGCTGGCACGGTATCCCACTTGGTGGGTGGAAGCCCGAGGCCAATGGCATCCGGTGCGGATCGAAGGCTACCGTCGCCACGGGCGGGCGAGCATCGCCAAGCTGGAAGGGTGCGCCGACCGCACCCGTGCCGAAACCTACACCGGGTGTCGGGTGGCGGTGCCCCGAAGTGCCTTACCGGAACCGGGCGATGGGGAGTTTTACTGGGTGGACCTGATCGGGCTTCGAGTGGAGAACCTGGAGGGCGTCTTCCTTGGCGAAGTCACCGGAATCTTGGAGACGGGGGCCCACCCGGTCATGCGGGTGGCAGCCGAGCGGGAGCGGTTGATTCCCCTGGTGGCTGCAATCGCGCGGGACGTGGACTTGGAGCAGCGGGTGATACGGGTCGATTGGGGCCTGGATTACTGAAGAGGCTCATGGGCGGCGCAGGGATGCCGCTTCCCGGAGCGAGGAGCGGGCCATGCGCTTCGACGTGATTACCCTGTTTCCCGAAATGTTCGACGCCGTACTGCGCTTCGGCGTGACGGGGCGGGCGCGGGAGCGGGGCCTCTTCCTCGCCCGACTCTGGAATCCTCGGGACTTCACCCGGGACGCCCACCGAACGGTGGATGACCGTCCCTACGGGGGCGGGCCGGGAATGGTGATGTTGGCCGAGCCCCTGGAGAGGGCGCTCTCGGCAGTGGCGGAGGATCAGGCGGCGGCGGGACTTTCCCGCGGCCCGGTGATTTACCTCTCGCCCCAAGGCCGACCGTTGGACCACCGGCGGGTGCTGGCACTGGCAGCGCTGCCGGCGGTGACCCTGCTTGCCGGGCGCTATGAGGGCGTTGACGAGCGGTTACTGAAGCGCCGGGTGGACGAGGAGCTCTCCATCGGCGATTACGTGCTCTCGGGCGGGGAGTTGGCGGCCATGGTGGTGATGGATTGCGTGGTGCGCCAGCTACCGGGCGTGCTGGGGGACGAACAGTCGGCCAGCCAGGATTCTTTCGCCGAAGGCCTCTTGGACTGCCCCCACTACACCCGGCCCGAGGTCTATCACGGCGATGGCGTGCCTGCCGTGCTGCTCTCCGGCCACCATGCCGAGATCCAGCGCTGGCGGCTCAAGCAGGCCCTCGGGCGGACGTGGCTGCGCCGCCCGGATCTGCTCCGGCGCCAGGGCTTGAACGCTGCACAGTTCATGCTTCTGGAGGAGTTCCTGGCGGAGCAGGCCATGGATAAGGAAGTTGGGAAGGAGCGCTGAAAGTGGACCTGATCAGACAATTGGAAAACGAGGAAATCGCCCGCCTGGGCAAGCAGATTCCGGATTTTGCTCCGGGCGACACGGTGGTGGTGCAGGTCAAGGTGAAGGAGGGTAACCGGGAGCGCCTACAGGCCTACGAGGGCGTGGTGATCGCCAAACGCAACCGCGGTCTCAATTCTTCCTTCATCGTGCGCAAGATTTCCTCAGGTGAAGGCGTGGAGCGAACCTTCCAGACCTATTCCCCCCTGGTCGCCCATATCGAGGTGAAGCGTCGAGGGCGGGTGCGGCGTGCGAAGCTTTATTACCTACGCGGCCGCACGGGCAAGTCGGCCCGCATCCGGGAGAAGCTTACCTCGACGGCGGAAAAGCAGGCCGAGTTGTCCTGAGTCCGTCCGCCTCCGGCGCCGGTTTCTTCAGATCTGTCCTCGATCTGCACGGGCCGGCGTTCCGGCGTGACCCCTTTGCCTCTGCCTGGTTCCCTGAGGACGGTCTTTGTCCCTCAGCGGCCGAGACCCTTTCCCATATCGTTTAGGTAGTCGTGGCGCTCGGTGTTGACCTTCGACAGGCGCACCTCCACCGGCACGTCGTTGTAGGTATAAGCCACGCGGTGGATCTCCAGGATGGGGGCGCCGGGGGCAAGGCCCAGGATTGACGCCGCCTCCGGATCGCAGGGGCGGGCCCGCAGCCGCTCCTGCGCCCGGATCACGTTGATTCCGTAGCGGGACTGGTACAGGGCGTAAATGGTACTTTCCCGGTGACGCAACGTGGGCTCGTCCAAGTCCGGGAACAGGGCCTGGGGAACGGTAATGTGGTCGAAGACCACCGGATGCGCCTGCAGCTTGAGCAGGTTGCGAAACCACAACACGGGGGCGTTCCGAGCGATGCCCAGGCGCTCCGCTAGCGCCGCATCCGCCCGGGCTCTGCCGAAGCCGAGCAGTTCGCTGGTGGGAAAGCGTTTGAGCCCGTCGGGGCCCACCAGGTGGAAAAAGTAGTAAAGGGTCCGGTCTTCGTTGTGCACGGCTACGAAAGTGCCCTTGCCTTGGTGGCGTACCAGAATCTTTTCCGCTACCAGCTCGTCGATGGCCTTGCGCACCGTGCCGATGCTTACTTCGAAGCGCTTGGCGAGCCGGGCCTCACTGGGCAGCGCCTCGCCCCTTGCCCACTCGCCCGCCATCAAGCCCTGCAAGAGCCGGTTCTTGACGATTTTGTAGAGAGGGCTTTGGCCCAATCCCTCTGACACGACGGGGTCCATGGTTTTTGGTTCCTGAAGTTTGCGCGCAGTATACCTGTCGTCCAAGTCGGTAAAACCGACAAAGTCATATATATCATATAAGTGATATGGTTGACAGCCCAGAAGAGGCCGTCTATAGTGGGCAAACATACGCGTATGTCCCGGGGCGCTCCCGGCGTCTCGATAACCGCTGCTTCTTGGAGAAAAGCATGATTCACTTCGTTGTGCACGACGAACACGACTCCGTTGGCGTCGTGGTGGTGGAGGGTGTCAAGGCCGGCGACGAGCTGACTGGCTGGGTCATGGATCAGGATAAGACGCTCAAATTCAAGGCGGCCAACGACATCCCCATCGGACACAAGCTGGCAATCAAGCCCATTAAGAAGGGCGATACGGTGATCAAATACGGGGTAGACATCGGGCGGGCGGTGGCAGACATTGGTGTGGGCGAGCATGCCCACGTGCACAACATCAAGACCAAGCGCTGGTAGCGGAACGCAGGAGGTAGGAAACATGGCAATCGATCTGAGCAAGAGCACGTTTTGGGGTTACCGGCGCGAAAACGGCCGCGTGGGCGTGCGCAACCACGTGATCATCCTGCCAGTGGACGATTTGTCCAACGCTGCGGCCCAGGCGGTGGAGCACAACATCAAGGGGACGCTGGCCTTGCCCCATCCTTATGGGAGGCTCCAGTTCGGCGCGGATCTGGAGCTACATTTCCGCACCCTGATCGGCACGGGCTCCAACCCCAACGTGGCGGCAGTAGTGGTGATCGGCATCGAGGAAGGCTGGACCAAGCGGGTGGTGGATGGCATCGCCAGGACCGGCAAGCCGGTGACCGGTTTCGGTATCGAGGGTTACGGCGACCACGACACGATCAAGCGTGCCTCCAGGGTAGCGAAGGAATACGTGCAGTGGGCCTCCGAATTGAAGCGTGAGGAAGCGCCGCTCAAGGAACTGTGGGTTTCCACCAAGTGCGGTGAATCCGACACCACGTCCGGCCTGGGGGCGAACCCTGCGGTCGGCAATGCGTTCGACAAGCTGTATGACCACGGCGTGACGCTCGTGTTTGGCGAGACTTCGGAGCTCACGGGAGGGGAGCACCTAGTGGCGGCGCGCTGCCGCGACGACAAAGTGCGCGAGCGCTTCATGTTCATGTTCAACCGCTACCAGGACATGATCAACCGTCACAAGACGGATGATCTCTCGGAATCCCAGCCGACCAAGGGCAATATCGCGGGCGGGCTCACGACGATCGAGGAGAAGGCCCTTGGCAACATCCAGAAGATCGGCAAGAAATGCAAGATCGATGGCGTACTGGACAAGGCGGAAACGCCCACTGGGCCGGGTCTATGGTTCATGGATTCCTCGTCGGCAGCTGCCGAAATGGTGACCCTGTGCGCCGCCGCCGGTTTCGTGGTGCACTTCTTCCCTACCGGGCAGGGCAACGTCATCGGCAATCCGATCCTGCCAGTGATCAAAATCTGCGCCAACCCGCGCACGGTGCGCACCATGAGCGAACACATCGATGTGGACGTGTCCGGGTTGCTGCGGCGGGAGATCAACATGGACCAGGCGGGCGACAAGCTGCTCGAGGCCATGTTGCGCACTGCCAACGGGCGCCTCACCTCGGCTGAGGCTTTAGGACATCGGGAGTTCGTGCTCACACGACTGTACGAGAGCGCCTGAGGGGAGTGTCCCTCCCCGCGCGGGTTCTCCCCGCGCGGGGATTCGTGCACACTAGGCCTTGCCCGCACGAGGGCGCGTATCATCGCGGCGCGGTGCCCGCCAGTGGTGCGCCAATTTTAATAGCGCGAAACCGGAGGAAGTCGAATGAAACACTTTATTAAGCTTTTCGCCACGGGAGCTGCTTTGCTAGCAGCGGCCGTAGCGGGCCTCGCCTTGGCTGCGTACCCGGAAAAGACTATTAACTACATCATCGCCTTCGGCCCGGGCGGAGAATCGGACATCTCGGCCCGCCTCCAAGAGCCGTTCTTCAAGAAGTACACCGGCCAGACGGTGGCGATCCAGTATAAGCCCGGGGCGGGGGGCGCTGCAGCGTGGTCCCAGCTGAACAACATGCCGCCAGACGGCTATACCATCATGGGTACCAACTTGCCCCACATCATCTTGCAACCCTTGGAGAAGGATGTGGGCTACAAGACCGACGATATCACCAACGTCTACTGGTTTCATTACACCCCTGACGCCATCCTGGTGCCCGCCGATAGTCCATACAAGACGTTGAAGGATCTGGTGGCGGCAGCCAAGAAAACACCTGGGGCCCTCACCTTTTCGGGCTCCGGCACCAATACCGCCAACCATCTCGCCCAGCAGCGCTTCGACAAGGTGGCCGGCATCAAGACCACCTACGTTCCGTTCAAAGGCACAGGCGCTTCCAACACGGCGCTTCTCGGCAAGCAGGTGACCGGCTCGTGGGGCTATACCACGGTGCAGATGCAGCTTGGCCAGCAGGTACGTTGCCTGGCGGTGGCCATGGAGCAGCGGCATCCCCAGATTCCCGATTGTCCCACGTTCAAGGAGCAGGGCTATGACTTGGTGAGCGGAGCCTATCGCGGGATTGCGGTACCCAAGTCCACTCCCAAAGAGATCCAAAGGGCCGTGTCTGAGCTGATCGGCAAGATCAACAAGGATCCCGAGTTTATCAAGAAGATGGAAGAAAACGGCTTCGCCATGATCGACATCGGTCTGGACCAGATGCAGACGTTTATGGACCAGAAGAAAAAGGAATACGAGACCATTGCCCGGGAAATGGGCATCGTCAAGACCCGGTAGGATGAGCGGTGCGCCGCTCGGGAACAGTTCCCGGGTGGAGCCTCGGAAGAGAAGAGCAGCCCGTGCCAGGCATCGAGTTTCTGATCGACGCCCTGACTCCGTTCAACATCCTCCTGGCAATCGCCGGCGTGGTGTTCGGAACGGTGATCGGGGCGCTGCCGGGGTTGACCGCTACCATGGCAGTGGCGGTACTGGTGCCGTTCACCTTCGGCATGAATCCCGCCTCTGCCTTGATCGCACTGGGTGCCATCTATACCGGTGCCATCTACGGCGGCGCCTACGCCGCCATTTTGCTCAAGACCCCAGGCACGCCGTCTGCCATCGCTACCACCTTCGACGGCTACCCCATGGCCAAGCGAGGCGACGGGGATCTTGCCCTCACGCTCGCGTGTCTCGCTTCGGTGATCGGTGGCCTCGTCGGTGCCATCGCTCTGCTCCTGCTCGCGCCGCCGCTGGCCCAGGTCGCTCTCAAGTTTGGACCGGTGGAGTACTTTTGGCTTGCCGTCTTTGGCCTTACCCTGATTGCATCACTGGGCGAGGGCAGTGTGATCAAGGGCCTGATCGGCGGCTGCTTCGGCCTGATCCTGTCCATGGTCGGCGTGGCCGAGGTGGGGGGCGATATCCGCTACACGGGCGACTTGCAGGTCCTTCTGGGCGGCATCGACGTGGTGGCGGCCCTGATCGGACTGTACTGCATTCCTGTGTTAATCGATCTGGTCGCCACGCCTGACCCGCACCTCAAAATCACCGAGCGTCTCGCCAGCTATCGCCTGAGGGAAGCCCTTGGCATCTGCTGGAAGTCCAAAGGCAACCTGGCCAGGAGCTCCATCATCGGCACCGTGGTTGGCATTCTGCCGGGCGCGGGTGGCTCGATTGCCTCTTTGGTTGCCTATAGTGAAGCGCGCCGAGTTTCGAAGCGCCGGGAAAATTTCGGCAAGGGGGAGCCGGAGGGGGTTTTAGCCACCGAATCCTCCAACAACGCGACCGTAGGCGGCGGCTTCATCCCGACGCTGGTGTTGGGCATCCCCGGGACGCCACCCGACGCAGTCATCCTCGGGGCGCTCCTGGTGCAGGGCGTGCGCACCGGTCCCTCCCTCTTCGGCGAGCAGAGCCAGATCGTCTACACTTTTATTTACGGGCTGATGCTTGCCACCTTGCTGATGCTCCCGGCGGGCCTGATCATCGGCCGCTACGCTTTCAAGTCGATCGTTGCCATTCCCAAGGCGGTGCTGGTGCCCTCGGTGGCATTTCTCACCATCATCGGCAGCTATGCCATCCACAATAATCCCCACGAAGTGTTGCAAATGGTGGGACTCGGAATCATCGCGTGGATTCTGTCCCGCTTCGGTTTCACCGCGTCCCCCATTGTCCTTGGACTGATTCTCGGCGCTATCGCGGAAGCAGGCTTTGTCCAGGGCTACCTGATCGGTAACGCCAAGCAGAACGTTCTGGGCGAGTTTTTCGGACGGCCGATCTCCATCGGCATCATGGCCTTCATCGTGTTGGGGTTGCTCTATCCGGTGCTCATGAAGCGCTTTCGCGGCCCGCTCATAGGCGCGCCCCGGGCGGCGACCGGAAACGAGTGAGGCGCGAATGGCACGCGACATTCCTGGAATCATCGGTTCGCTGATCTTCATCGCCGTGGGGCTCTTAGCGCTGTATTACTCACGCGATTTCACCCCACTTGGATCGGTGTTTCCCCGCACGATCGCTGGCGCAATGATCCTGTTGTCCGTCGTCTACATTGCCGTAGCATGGCTGCGACCCAAGGCTCCGGCGTCCCATCAGCCTGGGTCGGTATGGCGGCGTGTGGCCCTGGTCGTTATCATGGTGGCCTGGGCGCTGCTGCTGGACCGACTTGGCTTTCTCACCACCAGCGTGATCTGTTTCGCAGCCCTTCTGGTGATTTCCAACTACGATCGCTGGACGCCTGCCATGGCCGTCGCTTACGTGGCCACCGCAGCGGTAGTCCTCGGCGGTCTTTATTCCATCTTCCGTTTCTTGCTCAAAGTTCCCCTTCCGCCAGGGATACTGATTTAGCGCCGACCGACCGTAGCGCAGCTAACGCAGAAGACGCCTGCCGCAATGAACGTGATGCAAACGCTTACAGTCGACGTATGGCGAGGCCGGGAAGACGGTCATCTCCAACGGTTCGAGGTGCCGCGATATCCAAGCCAAACGGTGCTGGACGTGGTGACTTACATTCAGCGTCACCTGGATGCCACCCTTTCCTATCGCTTTGCCTGTCGCGTAGGCATGTGCGGCTCTTGCGCCATGGTGGTGAACGGTCGGGCCCGCTGGACTTGCCGCACCCACGTCGATAAGGTGGCGCCCGAGGGGCGAATGGAAGTTCGCCCCCTCAGGAACCTTGCCATCGTCAAGGACCTGGTCAGCGACATGACCGAGTTTTTTGACAAATGGACCAGGGCGCGCGGCTACTTCGTACCCACCCGCACGCGCCGGGAGCCCTTTGCTCAGGTGCGGCCGGATTCCAAAGAGCGGCAGGCGGCGGACGCGGGAATCGAATGCATCGGCTGCGGCGTGTGCTATTCCTCTTGCGATGTGGTGAGTTGGAATCGGGACTACCTGGGGCCGGCGGCATTGAACCGCGCCTGGACTCTGGTGAACGACGTGCGTGACGGGGCGCGGGCCGAGCGGTTGCGGGCAGTGGCTGGCGATGCTGGCTGCCTTGCCTGCCACACCCACTTGAGCTGCACCGAGCGCTGTCCCAAGCAGCTGGCGCCCACCGCCTCCATCGCTGGGCTCAAGCGCGCCACCGCTCTCGCAGCGCTCAAGGGGGAGCTGTGAGCCCGCGCGGCGAAACCCTGCTGTGGCTCGCCCAGCGAGCAAGTGGCGCGCTGCTGGCAGTGCTGGTGCTGGTTCATCTGGCCACCATGATCTACGCGGTGCAGAATGGTTTGTCTGCCGGTGAAATCCTGGGCCGTACTCGGGGCAGTCTCGGTTGGGCCGTGTTCTACGGCTTGTTCGCGACGGCGGCGGCGGTCCATGCGCCCATTGGGCTGCGCAACGTGATTGCCGAGTGGACGCCGTGGCGGGGTCGCTCTCTGGGTTGGGCTATGCTGGCGCTAGGGCTGCTGCTAGCGGTTCTCGGCTTTCGCGCCACCTGGGCCGTGGTGGCGGGATAGAGGGAGGGAGCACATGGAGGCACAGGGTACTGGCACCACGATCTTCCTGCGCAACGACGTGCGATCGCGCAATCACCCGGCTTTCTGGGCGTTCGTGGTGCACCGGGTCTCCGGCGTGCTGCTTACTTTGTTTCTGCCGTTGCATTTCTGGGCGCTCGGACAGGCCCTAGCGGGCGAGGCGGCGCTGGACGCCTTCCTGCGCTGGACCGAACAGCCCCTGGTGAAATTCGCCGAAACCGGCTTGGTGCTGCTGCTCGCCGCCCATCTCGGCGGCGGCGTGCGGCTCTTGCTCCTGGAGTTCGCCGCCTGGCGCGGCTGGCAGCAGAGCCTGCTCGCCTGGGCCGTGGCTTTCACGCTGGCCGCGGCTCTGGCATTCGGTCTGAATGTGGTCTGAGTATGCGGTCCTGTTGGTGGGCGGCTTTGTCGGTGGGGTGGTCATCGGCAGCGCGGGGTTCGCGTTTGGGCTGGTGGCAACTGCTGTGTGGCTGCAAGTACTCCCGCCGGCGCGCGTCGTGCCCCTGGTGACCCTATGTGCCCTCGTGCTCAACGGGATTTTGGTGTGGCGTTTCCGGCACGAGATAAGGCCCGGGTTGCTGACGCGCTTCGTGGCAGGCGCCTTGCCGGGTGTTCCCCTCGGGGTCTTGGTCCTTACTCGCGCCGATCCGGAAGCGATCCGGGCCTTCGTAGGGCTAGTGCTGGTGGGCTACAGTGGGTACCTGCTGGCCCGTGCTCGCCCGCCGGCGCTCGTTCTGCCCCGGCGCTGGGCATCCCTGGCCGATGTTTCGGCAGGCTGGCTTGGAGGGATCATGGGCGGCGCGACCGGCCTGAACGGTGTCGTGCCGGCCCTCTGGGGGCAGTTGCGCGGATTCAGCAAGCTGGAACATCGAGGCGTGCTGCAGCCGTTCTTCTTTTTGATCCACCTCTATACCCTGGCTTGGCTGGGAGGCGCCGGGGTCCTGGGGCGCGGTCTGGCGGAGGACCTCCTGCTTTGCCTGCCTGCCATGTTGGCGGGAACGCTAGTGGGGCTGCGGCTGTTCGAATACGTAAGCGAGGCGGGCTTCCGGCGTATGGTGCTGGCGTTGTTCGTGGTGATGGGAGCGATGCTGCTTTTCTGAGTTGATCGAGCCAACGAAGAGGAGGAAGGAAGATGAAATCACAGAGGCTATTGTTCGTGGTCCTGGCGGCGGCACTGTTTGCATTCGGGCCCCTTGCCAAAGCCGAGGTGGGAGAGGTGCGGGTGGCCAAGCAGCTGGGGATCAGTTACCTGCCCCTTATGTACATGGAGAACTTGGGATTGTTTGAGAAGCACGCCAAGGCGCAGGGGATCGCGGAGCTCAAAGTGACCTGGTCCACCTTTACCGGCGGCGGACCCATGAACGACGCCCTCATCTCGGGCAATCTGCATTTCGCATCCGGCGGGGTTGGACCTTTCGCCACTCTGTGGGACCGCACCCGTAGCAGCATCGCGGTGAAGGGCGTCACGGCCATGAACTCCATGCCCCTATACCTGAACACGCGCAATCCCAACGTGAAAACTATCAAGGACTTCACGTCCAAGGACAAGATCGCCCTGCCGTCGGTCAAGGTCTCTATCCAGGCGGTCACGCTGCAAATGGCGGCAGCGCAGGCTTTCGGCGAGGAGAATTACGCCAAGTTGGATCCCTTGACGGTATCCATGGGCCACGTGGACGGCATGGCCGCTCTGCTCTCCGGAGCGGGGGAAATTACCGCTCACTTCACTTCGCCCCCCTATCAATATCAGGAGCTGGCTCAGCCCGGCGTGCGCAGGGTGTTGAGCTCTTACGAGGTGCTAGGCGGACCCGCCACTTTCAACGTGGTATGGACCACCACCAAGTTCCGGGAGTCAAATCCCAAGATATACAAGGCATTCGTGGCCGCGTTCGAAGAAGCGGTCGAGCTGATCAACAAGGATAAACGGACGGCCGCAGAGAACTATCTTAAGTGGAGCAAGGAAAAGGACACCGTTGAGAACATCTTCCAGATCCTCAGCGACCCGGAGATCGAGTACACCATGACGCCCAAAAACGTCATGAAGTACGTAGACTTCCTGCACAAAGTGGGCACGTTGAAGGTTAAACCGGCCTCCTGGAAAGAGATGTTCTTTCCCGAGGTACATCATTTGCCCGGTAGCTAAGGGTGTGAGAGCGCCGAGCCGCGGACGACCGTCATGCCAGCTTGCAGCGTGGCGGTGACCGCGGCCGGGTGAGGCGCAATGGAGGAGGGTTATGGATAAAACGCACACCACTACCCAGGAGCAGGCTCTTGCGCCCCTGCTGGACGTGCAGGGAGTGACGCTCCAATACAAGACCCGGGACCATCTGGTGACCGCCACCTATCGGGTGGACTTCCAGGTTTATCGCTCGGACCGCTACGTGCTGTTGGGACCTTCCGGCTGTGGCAAATCCACCTTGCTCAAGGCTGTGGGCGGCTATTTGCACCCGGTGGAGGGGGAAGTCAGGCTCAAGGGCCAAAAGATCTCGAAGCCTGGACCGGACCGAGTGATGGTGTTTCAGGAGTTCGATCAGCTCTTGCCCTGGAAAACGGTGAAGCAGAACGTGACCTTTGCCCTGGAGGCTAGCGGCAAACTCAAGGGCAAGGCGGCCGAGGAAAAGGCCATGCACTATATCGAGAAGGTCAATCTCGCTAAGTTCGCCAACGCCTACCCGCACACCCTTTCTGGGGGTATGAAGCAGCGGGTCGCCATTGCCCGCGGCATGGCGATGGAGCCGGACATCCTGCTCATGGATGAGCCTTTTGCGGCCCTCGACGCCCTGACGCGGCGCAAGATGCAGGAGGAGCTGCTGCAGCTTTGGGATGAAACCCATTTCACGGTGCTCTTCGTTACCCACTCGATTCCCGAAGCGGTCAAGATCGGCAACCGCATCCTCTTGCTTTCGCCCCATCCGGGGCAGGTGAAGGCAGAGCTCAACAGTAGCGGCGACGATGCCGTGGATCCAAAGACGGGGCTGCGCCTCTCCGATCGTATCCACAACTTGCTGTTCGCCGACGAGGTAGAGGAGGCCATGAAAGAGGACGCAGAAGAGAAGGAGGCGACCCATGGCTGACGTGCAGGTGCGACGTCCCGAATTGGTGAAGAAAACGGTGGATTCCAGTGCCTTCGGGGTAGTGGAGAAGCCGCTTACCACCTGGGAGATCATCTATAACCGAGGCGGGGTGAGAAAGGCTTTCATCCTGGTGGTGTTGGCGCTCGTGTGGCAGGTCTATGCGGTCCAGCTCGACAACCCCCTTCTCTTCCCCACGTTTACTGCGACCGTGGAAGCCTTCTGGCAGGGCATCGTGAGCGGCGGGCTGCTGAACCGGGCCTGGTTTTCCATCAAGGTGCTGCTCCAAGGCTACGCGGCGGGGCTGGCGATCGCGGCCCTGTTGGTGGTGATCGCCATCACTTCCCGCATCGGTAACGACCTGCTGGAGACCCTCACCTCCATGTTCAACCCGCTGCCGGCCATTGCCCTGCTGCCCCTGGCCCTCATCTGGTTCGGGCTCGGCAACGCCTCGTTGGTGTTCGTGTTGATCCACTCGGTGCTGTGGGCGGTGGCGCTCAATACGCATTCGGGGTTCTTGTCCGTGTCCAACACCCTGCGCATGGTTGGGCGCAACTACGGGCTTACCGGCTTACGCTATGTGGCAAAGATCCTAATTCCCGCTGCCTTTCCCAGCATCCTGACGGGCCTGAAGATCGGCTGGGCGTTCGCCTGGCGCACGTTGATCGCGGCCGAGCTGGTGTTCGGTGTGAGTGCCGGCTCGGGAGGCCTCGGCTGGTTCATTTTCGAGAACAAGAACTTGCTGGAGATCCCGTCGGTGTTCGCCGGATTGTTCACCGTCATCCTGATCGGGCTCGTCGTCGAAAACCTGATTTTCCGCAACATTGAGATTCACACGGTGCGCAAATGGGGCATGCAGCATTGATCGGGGCGTGCCTCTGCGCAATCCGGGAGGCATCATGAAAGTGGATTTGCACACTGTCGAGGAGGTTGCCAAGGAGCTCTACATCCGGGCGTTGAAAATCCTGCCACCCGACGTCAAGCAAGGCTTCCAGGCTCTCGAGGCTCGCGAGACGGATCCCCGGGCAAAGCAGCTCCTCGGCATCATGATTAAGAACATCGCGGTGGCCGAGGAAACGCACAACCTCACCTGCCAGGACACCGGGATACCCATCTACAACGTGGCAATCGGGCGCAACGTCCAGGTAGACGGCGTAGACCTGATGCGGGCCATCACTAAGGGCTGCGCCCGGGCTACGGTGGAACACCCGTTCCGCTCCTCGGTGGTGCATCCGCTCACGCGGCAAAATGATCACACCTCCTGCGGCATTCGCATCCCGGCAGTCAACGTGGAGTTCACCGACAGATCCGAGGAGCTCTTCATCCAGATGATCCCCAAGGGTAGCGGCTCGGAGAACAACTCCTGGCTCAAGATGGCGGTGCCGGCGGAAGGGGTGGCGGCGATCAAGGAGTTCGTGATCGACTGCGTGCTCGCCGCCGGCGGCAAGACCTGTCCCCCCACCATCGTGGGAGTGGGCATCGGTGGAAGCGCCGATTTGTGCGTGCACCTGGCCAAGCTGGCGGCGACGCGCCCGCTTGGCACCCGCTGCGAAGACCTGGAGGGGGCCAAGCTAGAGGAGGAGCTCTCCAGCGCCGTCAACCGGCTCGGGGTCGGACCCCAAGGGCTGGGCGGGGACTCCACCGCGTTTGCGGTCCATGTGGAACTCGCCGCCACCCACATCACCATGAATCCGGTGGCGGTCAACATGCAGTGCCACGCGGCGCGCCGCGCATCGGCGACCCTGACGCCCGCCGGCATCGTCTGGGGGTTCTGATCATGGCTCACTACGATATTGTGACTCCGGTGACCGAGGACACCGTGCGCGCCTGGCGGGTGGGCGATACGGTGAGCTTGAACGGTACCCTGTATGGCATCCGCGACCGCACCCAGATCGAGATGTTCGATCGCGGTCGCACCATCCGCTTCGATCTGCGCGGCCATGCGGTGATTCACACGGCCCCCAATGTACGCCGGGTGGAGGCGACCGACGAATTTCCCGCCGGGTACGCGCCCCTGTGCATCGGCACAACCACCAGTGCCCGCATGGAGCGTTTCACCCGCCCCCTCATGGAGCGCTACGGCGTGCGCATGATCATCGGCAAGGGCGGCCTCATGGAGGAATCGAGAAAAGCCTTCATGGACCTGGGCGGTGTGTACCTGGCCATCGTCGGTGGCACTGCGGCCCTGGAGACCACTTGGGTGGAGGCTATCGAAGACGTTGACCTGGACGACCTTCATCCGGAGTCCTTGTGGAAGTTTCGAGTGAAGAGCTTCGGCCCGCTGCTGGTGGCCATGGACAGCCGTGGCGAAAGTCTTTACGAGGAAGTGAGGAGGAAGGCCGAGGCCAGACGGGCCGAGGTGCTAGCCGCGCTGGGAGTGAAGACGTGATGGTGTCAAAGGCTGACCGTGCGCACCGTTAAAACCGACATCCTCATTCTTGGCTCTGGCGGTGCCGGCCTCTTCGCCGCCCTCCATGCCCATCGTGCAGCGCCCCAGCTCGATATCACCGTGGCCGTGAAAGGGCTATTGGGCAAGTGCGGCTGTACCCGCATGGTACAGGGAGGCTACAACGTGGCGCTCGCTCCGGGGGATTCCATCGAGCGCCACTTCATGGACACTATCGAGGGAGGCAAATGGTTGCCCCACCAGGAGCTCGCCTGGACCTTAGTATCGGTGGCGGTAGAGCGGGTGCGGGAGTTGGAAAACGAGCTAGGCTGCTTCTTCGATCGCAATCCGGATGGCACGCTGCACCAGAAGGCCTTTGCCGGCCAAACCTTCGACCGCACGGTGCATAAGGGGGATCTTACCGGAATCGAGATCATCAACCGGCTGGCAGAGCAAGTGTGGGCGCGGGGCATCCGGCGGCTGGAGGAACACCGGGCGGTGGAGCTGATCAGGAGCCGTGACGGGCAAGCCTTATCGGGCGTCCTCATGATCGACATGAGGAGTGGCGAGTTCGTTTTCGTGCAGGCCCGTGCCGTGCTGCTCGCCACCGGTGGTGGCCCCACCATGTATAAGTATCACACGCCCTCCGGCGACAAGAGTTGCGACGGCATGGCCATGGCGCTGCGGGCGGGGCTTACCCTACGAGACATGGAAATGGTGCAGTTCCATCCCACGGGGCTGCTGGCCGGCTCCCACACCCGCATGACTGGCACGGTGCTGGAGGAGGGTTTGCGTGGCGCCGGGGGGCATCTGCTGAACGGGGCCGGGCAACGGTTCATGGAACGCTACGATCCCCGAGGCGAGCGGGCTACGCGGGACATCGTCTCGCGCTCCATCTTCATGGAGATGCGGCAGGGCCGCACCAGCCCCAACGGTGGTGTTTACCTCAAGATGTCCCACCTGGGACCGGATAACGTGCGGCGCCAGTTCAAGGGCATGGTGGAACGGTGCGCCGATTGCGGCTTCGACCTGGCGGGAGGTCTGGTGGAGGTGGTGCCCACCGCCCACTATATGATGGGGGGTGTAATCTTCGCCGAGGATTGCACTACCGAGTTGCCGGGCTTATTCGCGGCCGGTGAAGACACGGGCGGAGTGCACGGCGCAAACCGCCTGGGCGGCAACGGAGTTGCCAACTCGACCGTCTTCGGCGGCATCGCCGGCGATAGTATGGCGTCTTGGGTCCAGCTGGAAGGCGAGTGGCACGCGCCGGACCTGCAAACGATCCAGGCAGCCATAGAGCGCTGTCGTTCTCCCCTGGGCAAGCCTGCAGAAGACTTGCCAGCGATTCGGGAGACCCTCTACGAGGTCATGTGGAACGAGGCCGGCATCCTGCGCAGCGCTGCGAGCCTGAGGCGTGCCTGCAGTACGCTGGAAGAGCTCTCCCAGCGGCTTTCCCGTTCCGGGGTCCCCGGGGGTGATCTGGCCTACAACCTCACCTGGCACGACTGGCTCAACTTGGAGAGCCTGCTCACCGTAAGCCAAGCCATCGTGGCTGCAGCCCTGGCCCGGGAGAATTCCCGCGGCGCCCATTACCGGGAAGACTTCCCCGATGTAGGAGATCTGAGCACTTCCTATTACACGTGCGTAAACCTTCAGGAGGGCGCTTTGCGCATCAGCACGCGCCCGGTGGAATTTACCCGGGTGCGTCCCGGCGAGTCCCTGCTCCGATCGTCGGGGCAGGTGCTGGCCGACGGCGTGAAATAGCCTTTCGAAAGGAAGCGAACCCGATGATGATCGTGATCTCCGAATTCATGGACGAGACGGCGGTGGCTTCCCTCCGGGACCGGTTCGAGGTGATTTACGATCCGGCGCTGGTGGACGAGCGTCCCCGACTCATGGAACGGGTACAGCAGGCCGACGCCCTCATCGTGCGTAACCGCACCCAGGTCGACCGGGCGCTGCTTAGCGCCGCGCGGCGTCTCAAGGTGGTGGGCCGTCTGGGAGTGGGGCTCGATAACATCGACGTGGCAGCCTGCCAGGCGCACAAGGTGGAGGTGATTCCTGCAAGCGGAGCCAACGCTGCGGCGGTGGCGGAATACGTGATTGGCACCGCTCTGGTGCTGCTGCGGGGCCAATACGCCTCCACCGACGCCGTGATCGATGGTCGATGGCCCCGTACGGCTCTCTTGAACGGCCGCGAGTTGGGAGGCAAGACCTTGGGCTTGATCGGCTGCGGTTACATCGGCCAGCTCACCGCTCGCCTGGCCCGGGCGCTGGGCATGGAGGTGATCGCCCACGATCCAGCGCTGGCGGCGGACGATCCGGCGCTTGCCCGAATCGGCATCCGGCTCACCGGCCTGGAGGAGCTGCTGGCCACAAGCGATGTGGTGTCGCTGCACGTGCCCCTGACCGAAAAGACCCGCGGGCTTCTCGGCCGCGAGCGGCTGGCAAGCATGAAAAAAGGGGCCATCCTGGTAAATACTGCCCGAGGCGGGATTGTGGACGAGAAAGCGCTCGTGGAGCTCCTCAAGGCAGGCCATCTGGGGGGCGCAGCGATCGACGTCTTTGCCCAGGAGCCCTTACCTGCAGGCTCGCCGTTTACTGCCTTGCGGGGTGCGTCGAACTTGATCCTCACGCCCCATGTGGCAGGGGTGACCCAGGAATCCAATAAGCGCGTGAGCGCCATGATCGCTCAGCGCGTGGGGGAATTCCTGGCGGGCCAGGGAGGTTGAAGCGATGCCCACCGTATTGATGGACGAGCTCACTGAGCTGGTTACCGAAGCGTTCGTACGCTGCGGCGCCTCCCAGTCCATGGCCCGCGCGGCGGCGGAAGCGCTGGTAGCCGCCGACGCCCAGGGGCTCGCCTCCCATGGGGTGTCCCGAGTGCCCCTGTACTGCGCCCACTTGCGAAACGGCCGCACTGACGGCAAGGCAGTGCCAAGAGTGGTGCGGGAAGGAAGGGCAGCATGTCTGGTGGATGCCGCCTGCGGTATGGCCTACGAGGCCTGCGCCCTGGCGGTGCAGGAGGCGGTCCGCCGGGCCCGGGAATACGGGGTAGGTTTCGCCGGGGTGACCAACAGCAATCACTTCGGCGCCGCCGGATTACACTTGCGGCCTATGGCACAAGCGGGGATGGTGGGCCTCGGGTTCGGCAATTCTCCAGCGGCCATCGCCCCGTGGGGAGGAAAGACTCCCCTCTTCGGCACCAACCCCATCGCCGCTGTGT
>NZ_DAIRTR010000034.1:0-24818 GCF_036803785.1 Pelomicrobium sp.
CTGCTGTGGGGCGCCCGCACTGGAGTCCAGTTCGCCCTCACCTTCACCGCCCTCAAGGCGCTGCCAGTGCTCATCCTAGGGGGCTTCGAGTCCATCGCCGGCGCGATCGTCGGCGGCCTGATCGTAGGAGCCACCGAAAAGCTGGCCGAGATCTACGTCGGGCCTTACGTGGGCGGGGGCATCGAGAACTGGTTCCCCTACGTGCTGGCCATGGTGTTTCTGCTGGTGCGGCCGGAGGGCCTCTTCGGCGAAAAGCGCATCGAGCGGGTGTGAGCCGGAGGGCGGGGACAAAACGCGCAGAGACGGGACCGCAGCATGATCTATCGGGAAGCCGGCCAGTTTAAGACCAGCTATGTCGCCGATCAGCAGATCTTCCCGATCCGCCAGGATCGCCTTGGCATGGCGCTCATCCTGGCTTTTGCTTACGTCGTGGTGCCCTTGATCGGCAACGATTACTGGTTCACCGCCATCCTTATCCCCTTCCTGATCCTGTCCTTGGCGGCCTTGGGCCTCAACATCCTGACCGGCTACGCGGGACAGCTTTCCCTGGGCACGGCGGGCTTCATGGCGGTGGGAGCCTTCGCCGCTTACAACTTCATGCTGCGCGTGCCCGACATGCCTTTCCTGCTCGCCTTCGTGCTGGCGGGGCTGACCGCCGCCCTGGTGGGCATCCTCTTCGGACTGCCCAGCCTGCGCATCAAGGGCTTCTACCTGGCGGTGGCCACCCTCGCCGCCCAGTTCTTCATCGAGTGGGCCCTGATCAAGTTCGGCTGGTTCACCAACTACAGCCCTTCGGGAGTGATCGACGCCCAGACCATGGTCCTGCTGGGCATCGCCCTGGATACCCCTCTGGAGAAATATCTGCTCACCCTCTCCATCGTGACGGTGCTTGCGCTGGCGGCCAAGAACCTGATGCGCTGCGGGACGGGCCGCGCCTTCATGGCCATTCGGGACATGGACGTGGCGGCGGAGGTGATCGGCATTCCCATGCTCAAGACCAAACTGCTCGCCTTCGCCATCAGCTCCTTCTACTGCGGGATCGCGGGGGCTTTGTACGCCTACGCTTACCTGGGGACGGTGGAACCCCAGGCGTTCGATCTGACACGCTCTTTCCAGGTGCTGTTCATGATCATCATCGGCGGCATGGGGAGCATCCTGGGCTCCTTTCTTGGGGCGGCCTTCATCACCCTGCTGCCCATCCTGCTCAACGTGCTCGCCCACGCCTGGTTTGGCGGTGCGGTGCGCATGGCGGTGCTATCCAATCTGGAGCTGGTGATTTTCGGCGGGCTCATCATCTTCTTTTTGGCGGTGGAACCCCACGGGCTCGCCCGGCTGTGGCAGATCGCCAAGGAGAAGTTGCGGCTTTGGCCGTTCCCCCACTGACGAGGAGGCGTACCATGGGATCGAGGCGCAAGCGTTGACAAGACCCGGCCCAAGGAGGCCATGCATTCCATCGATAAAGCATTGGAAGGAGGAAAGAGGATGAAACGCGAGTCATTGAAGTCGTACCGCATCGGTTTGGCCCTGGTGGCCGCCAGCGCGCTGGCGGGGGCTTCCAACGCGGTCAAAGCCGCTGAGCAGTTCATTCCCATGCTGTCCTACCGGGTCGGGCCCTATGCTCCGGGCGGCTCCGGGTTCTTTGGCGGCTATATCGACTACCTGGACATGATCAACAAGCGCGACGGCGGGGTAAACGGGGTCAAGCTCACTTGGGAGGAGTGCGAGACCGAGTACAAGAACGACCGGGGCGTGGAATGCTACGAGCGGCTCAAGGGCAAGGGCCCGACCGGTGGGACTGTGTTCACGCCCCTTTCCACCGGCATCACCTATTCCCTGATCGAGCGGGCCACAACCGACAAGATCCCGATCATTTCCATGGGATACGGGCGCACTGATGCCTCCGACGGCCGCATCTTCCCCTATATCTTCCCCCTAGTGACCAACTACTGGAGCCAGAACACCGCCAAGATCCGCTTCATCGGCATGCGCGAAGGCGGCATGGACAAGCTCAAGGGCAAGAAGATCGCCAATCTCTACCATGGCTCCGCCTACGGCAAGGAGACCATCCCGGTCCTCGACGTCCAGGCGAAGAAGTACGGCTTCGAGGTGAAGCACATCGAGGTGCCCCACCCGGGCAACGAACAACAGTCCCAGTGGCTGGAAATCCGCCGCTACAAGCCCGACTGGGTGATCCTGCGGGGCTGGGGAGTCATGAACCCGACGGCCTTGAAGACGGCCCAGAAGGTGGGCTTTCCGGCCGACCGGATCGTGGGCGTGTGGTGGAGCGGTGCAGAGGAGGACGTGATTCCCGCGGGCGACGCCGCCAAGGGCTTCATCGCGGCTGCTTTCCATCCCTCGGGGCGCGACTTCCCGGTGATTCAGGACATCCTGAAATACGTCTACGGAGGGGGCAACCGGGGCAACATGACCGACCAGAGCCGCATCGGCCAGCAGTACTTCAACCGCGGCGTGATCCAGGGCATCCTCACCGTGGAGGCGATTCGCACCGCCCAGGAGAAATTCGGCAAGGGCAAATCCCTCACGCCGGAACAGGTCCGCTGGGGCATCGAGAACCTGAACATCGACGAGAAGCGTATCCGCCAGCTCGGAGCCTTCGGCCTACTGCAGCCCTTGAAGGTCACCTGCCAGGACCACGAGGGTGGCGGTGCGGTCAAGTTCCAGCAGTGGGACGGGGAGCGCTGGAAGGTGATCACCGACTGGATTCCCTCCGACCAATCCATCGTGCGCCCCATGATCGAGGAGTCGGCGGCCAAGTACGCCAAGGAGAAGGGGATCAAACCCCGGGAGGGTGTGTCCCTCGGCTCCGACTGCGGCAATTATCCCGAGCCGCTGAAGAAGATCATTTCGGGCGGCTGAGCGTAGCGGCCACGGCGCGGGACCGGGCCAATGCGGTACCTGCGCCGTCCGCCCCGACGGAGGAGCCATGGAGCGTCTACACGAGCTAAGCGCTGCGAGCAGGTTGGAGGCGAGCCCTTATCTGCTCACGGTCAACAACATTGAGGTCATCTACGACCACGTCATCCTGGTGCTGAAAGGCGTGTCCCTGGAGGTGGCGGAGGGGAAGATCGTGGCGCTCCTAGGCGCCAACGGGGCGGGCAAGACTACCACGCTCAAGGCCATCTCCAACCTGCTGCGGGCGGAGCGGGGCGAAGTGACCAAGGGCACCATTGTCTACAAGGGCCGACAGGTGGAGAGCCTTTCCGCTCCCGAGCTGGTGAGAATGGGGGTGATCCAGGTGATGGAGGGCCGACGCATCTTCGGCCATCTCACGGTGGAGGAGAACCTGCTCACGGGCGCCTATACTCGGCGGGCGACCCGTGGCGAGATCAGACAGGACCTGGAACGGGTCTATCAGTATTTTCCGCGCCTCAAGGAACGGCGCAACGCCATGGCGGGCTTCACTTCCGGGGGCGAGCAACAGATGACCGCCGTGGGCCGGGCCTTGATGGCTCGCCCCAGCATGATCCTGCTGGATGAGCCGTCCATGGGGCTTGCGCCCCAGATCGTGGAAGAGATCTACGAGATCGTGCAAAGCTTGAACCGCAACGAGGGCGTGAGCTTCCTCCTGGCGGAACAGAACGCGAGCCTCGCCCTGCGCTACGCCCACCGCGGCTACATCCTGGAAAACGGCCGGGTGGTGATGGAGGGCGAGGCCGGGGCGCTCGCGAACAACGAGGACGTCAAGGAGTTCTACCTGGGCATTTCCAAAGGGGGGCGGCTGAGCTTCCGGGACGTCAAGCACTACCGGCGCCGCAAGCGCTGGCTCACCTGAGCCTCAAGCGGCGAAGCCCATGGACTACTACGACGCCCTGGAAACCCGCGATCCGGAGGTTCGGGAGCGGGCCCTGCTGGAGGCACTCGCGGTCCAGATCGAGCGAGCGAAGCGGATCGCGCCGGGCTTTGCACGGCTTCTTGCTGGTGTCAACGGCGCCGACGTTCAAAGCCGCGCGGATCTCGCCCGGCTGCCCCTCATCCGCAAGTCGGATCTTCCCGAACTGCAGCGGGCCGAACCCCCGTTCGGAGGGCTCGTCTCCACGGCACTGGGGGCGGTCACGCGCGTTTTCTCCTCCCCCGGGCCTATCTTCGATCCCGAAGGCGCCGGCCCCGACTGGTGGCGTTTCGCTCGAGCCCTCTACGCGGCAGGTTTTCGCCGCGGCGACTGGGTGCACAACGCCTTTTCCTACCATTTCACCCCGGCCGGCTTCATGGTCGATAGTGGCGCCCGGGCGCTGGGCTGCACCGTGTTCCCGGCCGGCGTGGGCCAGACCGAGCTCCAGGTCCAGACCATTGCACGGCTCAGGCCCCAGGGCTACGCGGGGACCCCCTCCTTTCTCAAGATCCTGTGCCAGCGGGCCGACGCGCTGGGGATGGACATCTCCTGCCTTGCCAAGGCCCTGGTCTCAGCGGAAGCGCTCCCGAGGAGCCTGCGGGAGGACATGGGCCGCCGAGGCATCCGGGTGCTCCAATGCTACGCCTCCGCCGACCTGGGGCTCATCGCCTACGAGTCGCCGGCCTTGGAGGGCCTCATCGTGGACGAAGGGGTGATCGTGGAGATCGTGCAGCCGGGGACGGGCGATCCGGTCCCGGACGGGGAAGTGGGCGAGGTGGTGGTGACCACCCTCAACCCGGACTATCCCCTGATCCGCTTCGCCACCGGGGATCTGTCCGCCGTGCTGCCCGGGCGTAGCCCCTGCGGACGCACGAACCAGCGCATCCGGGGCTGGATGGGGCGGGCCGACCAGGCCGTCAAGGTCCGGGGAATGTTTGTGCATCCCGCCCAGGTAGCGGAGATCCTGCGGCGCTATCCCCAGGTGCGCCGCGCGCGCCTGGTGGTGGACCGGGACGAAGCCGGCAACGATCGCATGATTCTTCAATGCGAGCTGGCAGCAGGGGCACAGGCGGCCGGGCTGCTCGATGCCTTGACCGGCACCCTGCGGGATGTGACCGGCTTGCGGGGCGAAGCAGCCCTGTGCCGCCCGGAGGAGTTGCCCAATGACGGCAAGGTGATCGACGACCGGCGCAATCTCTCCTGACGGCCCGCCCCGCAGCGGCCGGGATCCACTCCGTTCGGGTGCCCAGGGCGGGGCTGCTGCGTTGCATTATAATGGGCAGCCACAGCCTTCTCATTTTCCATGACGGCGAAGATCATCGATGGCAGGGCGGTGGCCGCCCAGGTGCGAGCCCGGGTCAAGGAGCGGGTGGCTCGGCTGCGCCGGGCCGGGGTCGTTCCGGGGCTGGCGGTCATTCTGGTGGGAGACGATGCAGCTTCCCGGGTGTACGTGGGCACCAAGGTGCGAGCCTGCCGGGAGGTGGGAATTTTCTCCCGCCGCATCGAGCTGCCGGCCTGCATCCCCGAGGCGGAATTGATCCGCACCCTCGAAGGCTTGAACCAGGATCCGGCCGTGCACGGCATTCTCGTGCAACTGCCCTTGCCTCCCACCCTGGACGCCCACCGGGTGTTCGAAGCGGTGGCGGCAGAGAAGGACGTGGACGGCTTGCACTTGCGTAACGTGGGGTTGCTGTCCATCGGTCGCTGGGGGCTCGCGCCCTGCACCCCAGCGGGCATCTTGCGGCTGCTCGCCCACGAGGGAATTTCCTGCCGAGGCCAGCATGCCGTGGTGGTGGGGGCGAGCAACCTGGTGGGCAAGCCCCTGGCCTTGATGCTCTTGCAGGAAGGGGCCACCGTCACCGTGTGCAATTCCAAGACCCGAGACCTCCCCCGGCACACCCGGCTCGCCGATCTCCTTATCGTTGCCGTAGGCAAACCGGGCCTCGTCACCGGGAATATGGTGAAGCCCGGCGCGGTGGTGATCGACGTGGGGATCAACCGCCTCCCGGACGGAAGGCTCACGGGCGACGTGGACTTCGCCACCGTCGCCCAGCACGCTTCCCGCATCACGCCGGTGCCGGGTGGTGTCGGGCCCATGACCGTCGCCATGCTCCTTGAGAACACGGTGATCGCAGCCGAGCATCAGGCGCGCACGAGCCGTTCCATGCTCCTCGCCGATCCCATCGACGCTGCCTGAGTCGCACCGGCGCGCGTGGAAAAATGCGCCCGTGCCCGGTATCATGATTTTCGACCATCCAAGCGCAGCGCCACGAGCCGCTCGCTTGAGCGAAGGCAATTCCTGAAAAAGGCGCTCAGCGCAGGGCGCTTTTCAGGGATTTCCGAGGCGCGGGCCACCGCCCGTGCCGCCCCCCATAAAGTCCAACAGACGAGGTGGAGAAAATGGCTGCCCTTCCTGACCACGATCCCCAGGAAACCAAAGAGTGGCTGGAGGCCTTCGAGGCGGTGCTGGAGTTTGAAGGCGCCGAACGGGCCAACTATCTGCTCGATGCCTTGATCGACCGGGCGCGCCGCAGCGGCATGTACGTGCCTCGCGACCTCACCACGCCCTACGTCAACACCATTCCCCCCGAAAAGCAGGTGCCCTCACCCGGCGACCACGAACTGGAGCACCGCATCCGCTCCTATGTGCGCTGGAATGCGGTGGCCATGGTCCTGCGAGCCAATCGCCGCACCAACGTGGGGGGCCACATCGCCAGCTTCGCCTCCGCCGCTACCCTCTACGACGTGGGCTACAACCACTTCTGGCACGCCGAGAGCGAAAACCACGGGGGCGATCTGGTGTTCGTGCAGGGACACTCGGCCCCGGGCATCTACGCCCGCGCCTTCCTTCTGGGACGGCTCACCGAAGAACAACTCGACAACTTCCGTCAGGAGGTGGACGGCCGGGGGCTTTCCTCCTATCCCCATCCCTGGCTCATGCCCACGTTCTGGAAGTTTCCCACGGTCTCCATGGGACTCGGGCCCATCCAGGCCATCTACCAAGCCCGCTTCATGAAGTACTTGCACGACCGGGGCATCGTGAACACCGAGGGGCGCAAGGTATGGTGCTTCTGCGGCGACGGGGAGATGGACGAGCCCGAGTCCCTGGGCTGCATCTCCGTGGCCGGCCGCGAGAAGCTGGACAACCTGATTTTTGTCGTCAATTGCAATTTGCAGCGCCTGGACGGTCCGGTACGCGGCAATAGCAAGATCATCCAGGAGCTGGAAGGGGATTTCCGCGGCGCCGGCTGGAACGTAATCAAGCTGATCTGGGGCTCCTACTGGGATCCCCTGCTCGCCCAGGACAAAAATGGGCTGCTGCTCAAGCGCATGGAGGAATGCGTCGATGGGGAGTACCAGACCTTCAAGGCGCGGGACGGGGCCTACGTGCGCAAGTACTTCTTCGGCAAGTACCCGGAGCTCGCGCAAATGGTCGCCCACATGACCGACGACGACATTTGGCGCCTGAACCGAGGAGGCCACGATCCCCACAAGATCTATGCCGCCTACCACGCAGCGGTGAACCACAAAGGCCAGCCCACGGTGATCCTGGCGAAGACGGTCAAGGGTTACGGCATGGGAGAGGCGGGCGAAGGCCAGAACATCACCCATCAGCAGAAAAAGATGGGCACCACCTCGCTCAAGGCCTTCCGCGACCGTTTCAAGCTGCCCATCCCCGACGAGAAGCTGGAAGAGATCCCCTACCTCAAGTTCGAGGAAGGCTCGCCCGAGCTCAATTACATGCGCGAGCGGCGCATGGCCTTGGGAGGCTATCTTCCTTCTCGGCGGCAGAAGGCCGACAAGTCTCTCGACGTGCCGGATTTGTCCGCCTTCGAATCCCTGCTCAAGGGCTCGGACGGCCGGGAGATGTCCACCACCATGGCCTTCGTGCGCATCCTGAACCTGCTGGTAAGGGACAAGAACATCGGCAAGTACGTGGTGCCCATCGTGCCCGACGAGTCACGCACCTTCGGCATGGAGGGCATGTTCCGCCAGCTCGGCATCTGGTCCACGGTGGGGCAGCTCTATGTGCCCGAGGACGCTGACCAGCTCATGTTCTACAAGGAGGACAAGCACGGTCAGATCCTGCAGGAGGGCATCAACGAGGCAGGCGCCACCTGCTCCTGGATGGCGGCGGCCAGCTCCTACAGCGTCCACAACCAGATCATGATCCCATTCTACATTTTCTACTCCATGTTCGGGTTCCAGCGAGTGGGCGATCTGCTGTGGGCGGCGGGGGACATGCGCTGTCGCGGGTTTCTCATGGGCGGCACCTCCGGCCGTACCACCCTAAACGGTGAGGGGCTGCAGCACCAGGACGGCCACAGCCACATTCTTGCCTCCACCGTGCCCAACTGCATCGCCTACGATCCTGCCTTCGCCTACGAGCTTGCCGTCATCATCCAGGACGGCCTGCGGCGCATGATGCACGACCAGGAGGACGTGTACTACTACATCACCGTGATGAACGAGAACTACGCCCATCCACCCATGCCTGAAGGCGTGCGGGAGGGCATTCTCAAAGGGATGTATCTCTTCTCCGAGGCAGCTGCGGGCAACAGCCCGAAGGCGCCACGAGTTCAGCTCCTGGGCGGCGGCACCATTCTGCGGGAGGTGATCGCCGCCTCGGAGCTGCTGGCGAACGATTTCGGCGTGCTCTCCGACGTGTGGAGCGTCACCAGCTTCACCGAGCTGCGGCGGGAAGGCATGAGCGTCGAGCGTTGGAACCTGCTCCACCCGGAAGCGCCGCCGCGCAGGAGTTACGTGGAGCAGTGCCTGATGCAGCGGCCCGGGCCGGTGGTTGCGGCCACCGACTACATGCGGCTTCTCGCCGACCAGATCCGGCCCTATCTGCCCAAGCGCTTCATCGCCCTCGGTACGGACGGCTTCGGGCGCTCGGATACGCGCGAGAAACTGCGCCGCTTCTTCGAGGTGGACCGCTACCAGGTGGCGGTGGCAGCCCTCAAAGCCCTGGCCGACGAGGGGACGGTGCCGGCCTCCAGGGTGACGGAAGCCATCAAGAAATACGGCCTCGACCCCGAGCGGATCGATCCGTGGAAGGTATGAGTCCCGTGCAACGACAGCATCCCGCAGCCGGAGCACGCAACCCATGACGACAGTGCAAGAAGTAAGGGTACCGGACATCGGCGATTTCAAGGACGTGCCCATCATCGAGGTGCTGGTCAAACCCGGCGACCCGGTGAAGGTGGAAGATCCCCTCATCACCTTGGAGTCGGACAAGGCCACCATGGACGTGCCTTCGCCGGCGGCTGGAACGGTGAAGGAGGTCAAGGTGAAAGTGGGGGACAAGGTCTCCGAGGGAACCTTGGTGTTGACCCTGGAGGTCGCTTCCGCCCAAGAGGCCGCCCAGCCGTCCCAGGCCGCACCGCAAGCCTCCGCCGCGAACGAAGCACGGTCCGCAGCCGCGGCCCCCTCGGTCCCGCCGGCGCGAGAAGCGTTTGCACCGCGGGAAAGTGTCCCCGCACCGGCCGTTGCTCCCCGGCAACCGCCCGTTGCGGCTTCCGAGGCGCCGCCCCGCCTGGACGAAGCGGGATTTCACAAAGCCCATGCGAGCCCAGCGGTGCGCCGTTTCGCCCGGGAGCTGGGGGTGGATCTTTCCCAAGTGAAAGGTTCGGGTCCCAAGGGTCGCATCCTTAAGGAGGACGTGCAGGCCTTTGTCAAGCAGGCGCTCGCCCAACCGGCTGTGGGCGCCGGTTTCAGGTTCGGCCTGCCCGACTGGCCGCAAGTGGATTTTTCCAAATTCGGCCCGGTGGAAATTCGCCCCTTGAGCCGGATCAAGAAGATCTCGGGGGCGAACCTGCACCGCAACTGGGTGGCCATTCCCCATGTCACCCAACACGAGGAGGCGGACATCACCGAGCTGGAGGCGTTTCGCAAGCAGATGGCGGAGGAGGCCCAAAAGGAGGGGGTGCGCCTGACCCTCCTCGCCTTCCTGCTCAAGGCCTCGGTGGCGGCCCTCAAGAAATATCCGGAGTTCAACAGCTCCCTCACGGCGGAAGGCGACGCCCTGGTGATCAAGGGCTACTACCACATCGGCGTGGCAGTGGATACGCCCGAAGGTCTGGTGGTGCCGGTGATCCGGGACGTGGATCGCAAAGGGGTACTGGCCCTCGCCCGGGAGCTCGCGGAGCTGAGCGCCCGGGCCCGGGAAAAGAAGCTGGCACCCACCGACATGCAAGGGGGCTGCTTTTCCATCTCTAGCCTGGGGGGCATCGGCGGTACGGGCTTTACCCCCATCATCAACGCGCCCGAGGTGGCCATCCTGGGGGTATCCCGTGCTGCCTGGAAACCGGTGTACCAGGACGGGCAGTTCGTGCCCCGGCTGCTCCTGCCTTTGTCCCTGTCCTATGATCACCGGGTGATCGACGGGGCGGCGGCCGCTCGGTTCATCACCACCCTGGCCGAGGTGCTGTCCGACATCCGCCGGCTGGTGCTTTGAAAGCCTTTCGGCGCATCGGGGTCCTCGGGGGCACCTTCGACCCCATCCACTACGGCCACCTGCGCGTTGCCGAGGAGGTGGCGGAGGCCCTGGACCTGGCGGAAGTGCGCTTCGTACCGGCGGCCCGGCCGCCCCTCAGGGCGGCTCCGGTGGCGGCGCCAGAGCACCGGGCGGAGATGGTGCGCCTCGCCATCGCGGGCAATCCCCGTTTCATCCTGGAGCGCTGCGAGCTCCAGCGCCCGGGCGTGAGCTACACCGTGGATACTCTGGAGACCTTGCGGCAGCGGCTGGGCCCCGATGTGGCTCTTTGCCTGATCTTGGGAAGCGACGCGGCGGCGCGCCTAACCGCCTGGTCCCGCTGGGAGCGACTGGGAGAGCTGGCCCACCTGGTGCTGGTTCACCGGCCCGGGGGCGGTCCCGTTCCGGATCCGGCCTGGCCGCCGGCGCTTCTGGGGCAGTGGGAAGCCCGTCGCTGTGACAGTCCGGCGGCGCTTGCCTGCGCTCCCGCGGGGCGCATGCTCCCGGTGGCCACGACTCCCCTCGCCATCTCCGCCTCCTTCCTGCGGGCCCTGCTGGGCGCCGGGCGCAGCCCCCGTTATTTGCTTCCCGATTCGGTTCTCGATTATATTGAGATCAACCGGTTGTACCTCCCAGGAGGCGGATGAAACCCGAGAGACTGGTCAAAATCGCCGTTACGGCGCTCGAAGACATCAAGGCCCGCGATATCGTCGTGTTGAACACGACCAAGCTCACCACCTTGTTCGACCGCATGATCATCGCCAGCGCCGACTCCTCGCGGCAGACGCGGGCCCTTGCGATCCACGTGGTGGAAAAAGTGAAGCAAGCCGGCGCCCCGGTGCAGGGCGTTGAAGGGGAGGCTGCTGCCGAGTGGATCCTGATCGACCTGGGTTCGGTCATCGTCCATGTGATGCAGCCTGCGGCCCGCCGCTACTACAACCTAGAGGAGCTTTGGGGTGGCAGCCGCCTCCGCCGCGAACCCGAGCGGATCCAGCCGGAACTGGTGAGCCTCACCTGAGCCCCGGCTTCCACCGGGCGTTGCCATGAAGCTCCTGGTGGTGGCGGTGGGCGGAAGGATGCCTTCCTGGGTGAACGCCGGCTTCGAGGACTATGCCCGGCGCATGCCCCGGGAGGCGCGCGTGGAGCTGGTCGAGATCCGGGCGCAACGGCGGACGGGGAGGAGCGTGGAGCAAGCCTTGAGGCACGAGCGGGACCGCATTCGCGCGGCTCTACCCGGTGGGTGCATGCGGGTAGTGCTGGACGAAGGGGGCCAGACGCTGGACACCCGGGGTTTCGCCCGCTTCCTGTCCCGCTGTCTGGGAAGCGGGCGCGACGTTGCCTTTGTGATCGGCGGTGCCGACGGACTGCACCCTGACCTCAAGCGGGAAGCGGACCTGCTCCTTGCCCTCTCTGCCATGACCCTGCCCCACGGCCTTGCACGGGTGGTGCTGGCGGAGCAGTTGTACCGATCGCTCGCCCTGCTCCAGGGGCATCCCTATCACCGGGAGTGAAAAGAACAAACCATGGTGCTCAACCGCAGGCGCGTCTACCTCGCCTCCCGCAGCCCGCGGCGGCGGGAACTACTGAAACAGGTCGGTATCGAGTTCGAGCTTCTGCTCTTGCGGGAGGGTCCCACACGCCAGCCGGACGTGGACGAAACGCCTCGCGCCGGCGAAGCGCCCGAAGCCTTCGCGGAGCGCATCGCCCGGGCCAAGGCCGAGGCTGGCATGCGCTACCTCATGCAACGGCGGCTGCCCCGGATGTATCCGGTCTATCCCCTGGTAGCTGCCGACACGGTGGTGGCGCACGACGGCCTCATCATCGGCAAGCCCCAGTCCGGCGCCCATGCGGCAGAAATCCTGCGCCGCCTCTCCGGGTGCACCCACCAGGTCTATACCGGGGTGGCAGTCGCCTTCGAGGACCGATTGGAGTCGACCCTTTCGGCGAGCGAGGTCACCTTCCGCCCCCTCTCGGAGGAGGAGATTGCCGCCTATGTTGCCACGGGGGAGCCCATGGACAAGGCCGGGGCCTACGGCATCCAGGGGCTTGGCGCCGTTTTCGTGACCGAGCTGCGCGGCAGCTATTCCGGGGTAGTCGGCCTGCCCTTGTACGAGACCAGTGTGCTCCTCAAGCGACTCGGCTATGGAATTTTCTGAGCGTCCCGTCGCCGAGATGCAAAAATCCGCCGCCATGAGCGACGAGATCCTGATCAACGTCACGCCCCAGGAGACCCGGGTCGCCGTCATCCAGCAGGGCGTGGTCCAGGAGCTGCATATCGAGCGCGCGAGCAGCCGGGGGCTGGTCGGCAACGTGTACGTGGGGCGGGTATCGCGGGTGCTCCCCGGCATGCAATCGGCATTCATCGACATCGGGCTTGATCGGGCAGCGTTCCTCCACGTGGCCGACATCTGGGCGCCGCGTCAGAACGGACAGGCAGCGCTTCCCATCGAGCGGCTGCTGTCCGAGGGCCAGAGCCTGCTCGTGCAGGTGATCAAGGACCCGATTGGCGGCAAGGGGGCGCGCCTTTCCACCCAGATCAGCATTGCCGGCCGATTTCTGGTCTATCTGCCCCACGAAAGTCACATCGGTATCTCCCAGCGCATCGAGGACGAAACCGAGCGGCAGATGCTGAAAGAGAGGCTGCTGCAGCTCATTCCACCAGGCGAAGGCGGCGGCTACATCATTCGCACCGTGGCGGAGGGCGCCACCGACGCCGAGCTGGTGGCCGACATCGCCTACCTGCGCAAGCAGTGGGCCGACATCCAGGAGAAGTTCCGCACCAGCGGCCCTCCAGCCTTGCTCTACCAGGACCTTACCCTGGCGCTGCGGGTGTTGCGGGATTTCGTGGGCGAGGAGACGGGGCGCATCCTGGTGGATTCCCGGGAGACCTACCAAAAAATGCTCGCCTTCGCGGCGGATTTCGTGGCCAACGTAGTGGAGAAGATCGAGCATTACGCCGGGGAGCGGCCCCTGTTCGATCTCTACGGGGTGGAGGACGAGATCGAAAAGGCCTTGGCCCGCCGCGTGGACCTCAAATCCGGCGGCTATCTCATCATTGATCAGACCGAGGCCCTTACCACCATCGACGTCAACACCGGCGGCTATGTCTCGGGCCGCAGCTTCGACGAGACCATTTTCAAGACCAACCTGGAGGCGGCCCAGGTCATCGCCCGGCAATTGCGACTGCGCAACCTGGGGGGCATCATCATCATCGACTTCATCGACATGGACAGCGAAGAGCACCGGGCTGCAGTGCTCTCCGAGTTCAAGAAGGCCCTCGCTCGGGATCGCACCAAAATGACGGTCAACGGTTTCACGGCCTTGGGGCTGGTGGAAATGACCCGCAAGCGCACCCGGGAGAGCCTCGCCCACATCCTGTGCGAACCCTGTCCCACCTGCCAGGGCAGGGGCGAGATCAAGACCGCCCAGACGGTGTGCTACGAGATCCTGCGGGAGCTTTTACGGGAAGCGCGCCAGTTCAATGCGCGGGAGTTTCGCATTCTCGCCTCCCAGACCGTCATCGACATGTTCCTGGATGAGGAGTCCCAGAGCCTGGCCCAGCTCGGCGACTTCATCGGCAAGCCGGTGAGCCTGCAGGTGGAGACTCTCTACACCCAGGAACAGTACGACGTCGTCCTCATGTAGCTCCGCGGCCGTCCCCGGCTACGGTTTTTCCTTTTCTGCGGCGGCGCGCAGCAGGGCTTCGATTCCCGACGCCGGCGCCGTCACGGCCACCCGCTTGCGGCGCGCGCTGGCGCCAGAGACGATTCTCACCTGCCGCGCCGGCACCCCCAGGGCCTGGGCCAAGAAGCGCTCAAGTTCCGCGTTGGCCTTGCCTTCTGCGGGCGGGGCGGCGAGGCGAATCTTGAGAAGGCCTGCGTGGAAGCCCGCCACCTCCGTGCGCCGCGCGCCGGGCTGCACGTACACGCTGAGCTCCACCGAGCCGAGGGGGGCAGGGGCGGGTTTCGCCGCTGAGGGAGAGCGTGGCGCTTCACAAGATCCGGGCAAGACTCATCTCCAGCCAGGCCACCGGCAGCATGAGCACCAACTGGCAAGCGATCAAGACGAAGAGGGGCGACAGATCCACGTTGGCGATGGGCGGGATCCACCGCCGAAAAGGCCTGAGAAATGGCCGCGTGAGGCTGTCGAGGATCGGAGCGGCCGGGCTGTAGGGATTCACCCAGGAGAGCACTGCCTGCGCGATCACGGCCACCATCAGGATGTAGATGCTGAGCTTCAGAAGCTTCACTGCGGCGAACACGCCGAGAGCGATGAGACCCGCGCCGACCGCCGAGCCCCCCGGGGTATGACCCGCAATGAAGAGCACCAGCAGTCGCAGCAGGATTTCGGTTAGCCAGGCGAGCACCAGCGTCGCCAGGTCGGCGCCCCACAGACCCGGGATCACGCGCCGGGCACGCAGTACGGCGAAGTTAGTGACCGCCGCCAGGAACTGGGACAGCTGGTTGTAGGGCGGCGCGCGAAACAGCTGCAAATAGAAGCGCAGGAGCAGCGCCAGGATGAACAGTCCAAAAAAAGTCTCCAAAAGAAAGACGAGGGCTTGGCTTGCCATGTCAGTCGAGTTTTCCGAATTCGTCGCCCAGTTCCATTGCTCGCGCATGGGCAGCGCGCACCGCATCCTCGATGTGGCTGCGTACCCGAGCGGCCTCCAGCACGGCGAGCGCCCGCTCCGTCGTGCCGCCCTTAGAGGTCACCTGGGCGCGCAACGAGGCGACCGGCGCCTCGCTCTGGCGGGCCAGGGTAGCGGCACCGTAAAACGTCTCCAGGGCGAGCAAGCGTGCCTGCTGGGGCTCGAGCCCCAAGCCCGCCGCCGCCTCCTCTAGCGCCTGTATGAAATAGAACACGTACGCCGGCCCGCTGCCCGAAACTGCCGTGACCGCGTCGAGCAACGCCTCCTGCTCGAACCAAAGCGTGCGGCCCACGGCGCTCAGGATGGCTTCGGCCCGCTTTCGTTCTTTAGGATCCACCTCGGGAAGGGCGTAGAGACCGGTGACGCCGCAGTGAACCAGGGCGGGGGTGTTGGGCATGCAGCGCACGAGGCGCCGGTAACCCCCCAGCCAGCGGGCCAGATCGCCCAACCGGATGCCGGCGGCGATGGTGATCACGAGCTGCCGCTCGAGGCGCCCGGCGAGGCTCCGGGCTGCCTCGCGCATGTGCTGGGGCTTGACCGCTAGGAGTACCGTGTCGTCGGTGCCCACTTCCGGCGCTGCGTTCGTCGCCACGCCGAAACGCTCCGCCAGGCGCTTCCGTTGGGCCGCGTCGATCTCGACCACGCAGATTTCACCTGCGCTCCAGCCCTTGTGGAGCAGGCCTCCGATCAGGGCGGTTGCCATGTTGCCGCCGCCAATGAAGGTAAGGGGCATCGTCTCCTCCTGCCACGGAATGCCGAAGAATTTTCCTTAACGTACAAAGCGACGAGAGGGCAGAGAAGAAGGAAGGTTTTTCAATGTCGCAATGAACATGCTCGCGCCTCCGTGCTCTTTGCGTTAGAGGATTTCCTTTTCTTCTTGCCCTTCCTGGCGGCTCGTCTTCTTCGGGCGCGGCCCGAAGATCGCCGTGCCCACCCGCACTAGGGTGGCACCTTCGGCGATGGCCGCTTCCAGATCGTCGGACATACCCATGGACAGGGTGTCGGCGTCGATTCCCTGGGCCTGCAGTGCCAGACGGAGATCTCGCAAAAGGCGGAACTGGCGCCGCTGTTCCCCTGGGTCCCGGGTGGGGCGGGGGATTGCCATGAGGCCGCGCAGTTTGAGGCGCGGAAGGTCGGCGATCGCTTGCGCCAAGGGGAGAACCTCTTGCGGCGCCACGCCGCTTTTTGAAGCCTCGCCGCTCACGTTGACCTGGATGCACACGTTGAGGGGCGGCATCTCCTGGGGGCGAGCGTCGGCGAGCCGCCGGGCGATGCGTTCCCGGTCCACGCTGTGGACCCAGGCGAAGCGGTGGGCGATGGCCCCGGTTTTGTTGCGCTGGATAGGGCCGACAAAGTGCCATTCCAGCGGCAGGTCTGCCAGGGCCTCCATCTTTCCGAGGGCTTCCTGCACGTAACTCTCGCCGAAGGCCTGCTGACCGGCCCCATAGGCTTCCCGAATCGCCTCGGGCGGCCAGGTCTTGCTCACCGCCACGAGCTGCACTTCCTGCACCGTTCTTCCGGCCGCCTCGGCCGCTCGTCGGATGCGCTCCCGCACGACTTGCAGGCGTTTTGCGATTGGGGACATAATCGGCCGGGCTTTTGGCTGGAAATCGCTTTAACCGCGGGATCTTATCTCTGAATCCGGGACGCCGCAGCAGGAAATTATAATGGACATCGCCGAGCTCCTCGCGTTTGCCGTTAAGAACAAGGCCTCCGACCTGCACTTGTCGGCGGGCCTGCCCCCCATGATCCGCGTGCACGGGGACGTGCGCCGCATCAACCTCCCTCCCATGGAGCACAAAGACGTGCACGCGATGATCTACGACATCATGAACGATTCCCAGCGCAAGCACTACGAGGAGCACCTGGAATGCGATTTCTCCTTCGCCATTCCCGGCCTTGCACGCTTCCGAGTGAACGCCTTCGTGCAAAGCCGCGGCGCCGGCGGTGTGTTCCGCACCATTCCGTCTAAGGTGCTCTCGCTGGAGGAGCTCAACGCCCCGAAGATCTTCCAGGATATCGCCAGCCAGCCCCGTGGCATTGTGCTGGTGACCGGCCCCACCGGCTCAGGCAAGTCCACCACCCTGGCCGCCATGATCAATTACATCAACGAGAACGAGCACGGTCATATCCTCACCATCGAGGACCCCATCGAGTTCGTGCACGAGAGCAAGCGCTGCCTGATCAACCAGCGGGAAGTGGGGCCCCATACCCACTCCTTCGCCAACGCCCTGCGCAGCGCCCTGCGGGAAGACCCGGACGTGATCCTGGTGGGCGAGATGCGGGACCTGGAGACCATTCGCCTCGCCCTCACGGCGGCGGAGACCGGGCATCTGGTGTTCGGCACCTTGCACACCAGCTCCGCTGCCAAGACCGTGGACCGGATCGTGGACGTTTTCCCGGCGGCGGAGAAGGAGATGGTGCGGGCCATGCTTTCGGAGAGCCTGCGGGCGGTCATCTCCCAGACCCTGCTCAAGACCAAGGACGGTTCGGGGCGCGTGGCGGCCCATGAGATCATGATCGGCACGCCCGCCATCCGCAACCTGATCCGGGAGAACAAAATCGCCCAAATGTACTCCGCTATCCAGACGGGGCAGGCGGTGGGCATGCAGACGCTGGACCAGTGCCTGCAGGACCTGGTGCGGCGTAACGTGGTGGCTGCTTCCGAAGCCCGCTCTCGGGCCGTCAACAAGGATCTATTTCCCGGTGTCTGAGCATTTGGGCGGCTGGGGCCCGGGGCTGCCAAGGCAGCTCTCGAACCATGGACGGGAGGCTTGTTAGGAGGCCGACATGGAACGCGACCAGGCAACCAAGCTCGTGTACGATCTTTTGCGCCTGATGGTGAGCAAGAACGGCTCCGACTTGTTCCTGACCGCCGGGTTTCCTCCCGCCATCAAGGTGGACGGCAGAATCGTCCCGGTGTCCAGCCAGCCCCTGACGCCCCAGCACACCTTGGAGCTCGCCCGCGCCATCATGAACGACCGGCAGGCGGCCGAGTTCGAGTCCACCAAGGAATGCAACTTCGCCATCAGCCCTTCCGGCATCGGCCGCTTCCGGGTCAACGCCTTCGTACAGCAGGCCCGGGTGGGGCTGGTGCTACGCACCATCAACACCGAGATTCCGACGCTGGAAAGTCTGGGTTTGCCGGAAGTGCTCAAAGAGGTGGTGATGAGCCAGCGAGGCTTGGTAATCGTCGTGGGCGCGACCGGCTCGGGCAAGTCCACCACCCTGGCGGCCATGATCGGCTACCGTAACGAAAACAGCCAGGGTCACATCATCACCATTGAGGATCCGATCGAGTACGTGCACGAACACAAGAAGTGCATCGTCACCCAGCGGGAGGTGGGCGTGGACACCGATTCCTGGGACGTGGCCCTCAAGAACACCCTGCGGCAGGCGCCGGACGTGATCCTGATGGGGGAGATCCGCGACCGAGAGACCATGGACTACGCCATCGCCTTTGCCGAGACCGGCCACCTGTGCATGGCTACCCTCCACGCGAACAGCTCCAACCAGGCGCTGGACCGCATCATCAACTTCTTCCCCGAGGACCGGCGGCCCCAGCTCCTCATGGATCTTTCCCTAAACCTGCGGGCGATGATTTCCCAGCGCTTGATCCCGCGCGCCGAAGGCAAGGGACGGGTGGCGGCCATCGAGATCATGCTCAACACGCCCCTCATTTCCGACCTGATCTTCAAGGGCCAGGTGCACGAGATCAAGGACGTCATGAAGCGTTCCCGGGAGCTCGGCATGCAGACCTTCGACCAGGCCCTGTTCGATCTGTACGAGGCCGGCCTGATCACCTACGAGGACGCGTTGCGTAATGCAGACTCCATGAACGAGCTGCGGCTCGAAATCAAACTGCGGGGCCAAGAGGCGAAGGAGAAGAACTTGATGGAGGGCCTGGACCATCTGCGGCTCACTTAAAGGCGGCCGCGAGACCTTCTCCGATGACCCGGCTCAGGAACTTCCGGTTACCGGAAGCGAAGCGTGTGCCGCTGCGCTCACTCTCCGCCGTGTTCCTCCGTGGTTTCCACCCGCTTCCTGGCCATCTTGCCTTCCACCATGCGGAACTCGAACAGGCGGCACTCCAGCGCGCCGTTGAAGAGGGGCACGCGCCGGGTAGGCTTGAGGCGGATCAGCCGGGGCAGCCGCAAGTCCGCAGTCAGTAGATAGACGCTCCATCCGGCAAAGCGCGCCTTCAGCGCATCGCCCAGGCGCGGGTAGAAAGCACCGAGGGCGTCGCGTTGCCCCAGCCGCACAGCGTAGGGGGGGTTGGCCACCAGGATGCCCGTCGGCGTGGGGGGGAGGAGCTCCAGCACGTCGGCGCGGCGCAGCTGCACCACGTCGGAGAGCCCGGCCGCCTGGAGGTTGGCGGCGGCCATGCGCACCGCCCGGGCATCCGCGTCGCAGCCCCAGATGAGGCCAGGGGAGGTACGCCGGATCCGGGATTCGGCCTCCCGGCGCACTTCCCGCCACAGGCGCGGGGAGTGGAAAGCGAGCTTCTCGAAAGCGAAGGGACGCCTGAGGCCGGCCGGCACCTGGAGAGCCGTTTGCGCCGCCTCCAGCAGGAAGGTGCCGCTGCCGCACATGGGATCGAGCAGAGGCACGCCGGGCTTCCAGGCGGCGAGGCGCAGGATGCCCGCGGCCAGGTTTTCCCGGATGGGGGCTTCTCCGCTGGCGGTGCGTAGGCCCCGCTTGAACAGAGGCTCGCCGCTGGTATCCAGATAAAGAGTCAGGCGCCGCGCCTCGAGGAAGGCATAGATGCGCACATCGGGCGAGCGGGTGTCCACGTCGGGGCGCCTCCCCCGCTCGACCCGGAACCGATCGCAGACCGCGTCCTTGATGCGCAGGGTTACATAGTCCAGGCTTTTCAGCGGACAGCCCTTCCCTGCCACGTTCACGCGGAGGGTATTCGACGGCCCGAACCAGGCCGGCCACGGCAGGCGCGAGACGGCGTCGTAGACATCCTGCTCGTCCCGGTAAGTGCCCTGCCCCACCTGCCACAGGACGCGGCTGGCGATACGGCTCGCCAGATTGACGCGGTAGCACAGGGCCAGATCGCCGCCGTAGCTGACTCCGCCCTCCACCGGCGCGGGATCTCGCACCCCCAGTTCCGTCAGCTCCTCGGCGAGGGCGAGCTCGAGACCCCGGGGGCAAGGGGAGAACAACCGGGCCTGGTGAAGGTCAAATTTCATTCAAGTCTCCGAGTTGAAAAAAGCGAGCGCGCCGGTACACTACGCCTTGCGCTGAAAGCGTTTTCAAGCCCTCGGCATCCCGAGTCCAGCAGAACGAGAAGGAAGGACCGCTACCGCGCCCGATCCAAAACAAACCAACCGCCCGTTTGCGACGCATCTTTCGCCCTCCCATGAACCTCGCCGAGTATCTTGACCAGTACCGCACTCGCAGCGATCGGGTGCTCTACACCCAATGGACCGGCGAGCGCTGGAAAGATTACACCGCGGCGGAGATGCTGGAACTCGCGGCCCGCTGGCAGCAGGCCTTCCGGGACCAGGGCTTCGCTCCGGGCGATCGAGTGGCCCTGTGTCTGAAGAACGGGATTCACTGGGTGGCGGCCGACCTGGCGGCCTTGGGAATGGGGCTGGTGGTGGTCCCCCTCTACGTCAACGACAATGCCGAGAACATCGCCTGGTGCACGAACCACGCGGAAGCGCGGCTGCTCGTTTTGGAAAACGACCGCCTGGTGGAGTCCCTGCGGGCCGCGTGCCAGAAGCTCCCCCTACTGGTGTGCCTGGAAGGGGGCGCGGAGAAAGGGGCGCATAACCTGGAGCGTTGGCTGCCGCAGGCGCAGCAGCCATTTCAGGTCGTGGATCTCGAGCCAGAGACTCTCGCCACCATCTGCTACACCTCCGGCACCACGGGCCGCCCCAAGGGGGCGATGCTCTCCCACCGCAACATCATGTCCAATGTGGAAGCTTGCCTCAAGGTGGTCACCCTCTACGATGACGACGTGATGTTGTCCATCATCCCTCTATCCCACATGTTCGAGCGCACTGCAGGCTACTACCTGCCCCTTAAGCGGGGCATCCGCGTGGCCTATTCCCGCAGCATCCAGCAACTGGCAGAGGATCTCGCCGCCATCCGGCCCACCATCCTGCTGGCAGTGCCGCGGGTCTACGAGCGCTTTCTCGCCCGCATCGGCCAGAGCCTGGCGAACGCCCGGCTCAAGCGGGCGCTCTTCGACCGCACGGTGGAGCTCGGCTGGAAGCTTTTCCAGAAACAAGGCAGCGCCCTGGAGCGGTTGCAGTACGCGGTGCTCAAGCGGCTGGTCGCCCAGAAGATCATGGCGCGCCTGGGCGGGCGCGTGCGCCTGTCCGTGGTGGGCGGCGCGGCGGTGGAGCTGCGCATCGCCAAGACGTTCGTCGGGCTCGGCCTGCTCCTGCTCCAAGGCTATGGCCTGACCGAGGCCTCCCCTGTGGTGACCGCCAACCGCGAGGACGACAACGACCCCACTTCCGCGGGAAAACCCCTGGACGGAGTGGAGATCCGGGTGAACGAAAAACAGGAGCTGCTGGTGCGGGGCCCCAACGTGATGCTCGGCTACTGGCGCGATCCGGAGGCGACCGCGGCCGTCATCGACCGGGACGGCTGGCTCAACACGGGGGATCAGGTGGAGCTACGCGACGGGCGGGTCTACATCATCGGCCGCACCAAGGAAATCGTAGTGCTGTCCAATGGCGAGAAGTTCCCGCCCGAGCACGTGGAGGCGGCGATTCTCAATGACCCGATTTTCGAGCAAGTGGCGCTGGTGGGTGAGGGACGGCCGTACATCGTCATGGTGGCGGTGACCCAGGAGAGCGACGAGAAAAAGCTCGTCAAGCGAGCCAACGAGCAGCTCAAGGATTTCCCCCGCTACATTCGGGTGCGCCGAGTGATCGTCGAGCGGGAACCGTGGACTATCGAGAACGGCGTGCTCACTCCCACCATGAAGCTCAAGCGCCGGGAGATCCTGAAGCGCTATCAGGCCCAGATCGAGAGAATCTATGCTTCCGACCGCCTGGGCGAATAGGCCACCTTCCGGCACCGGCGCCCGGAGCGGGCTATAATTTGTTCTCTTTGCCTTTCCGGTGCTTCGACCCATGGATCGGTTTCATGGCACCACCATCGTTTCTGTGCGCCGGGGCGCCCAGGTGGCGCTGGGCGGCGACGGCCAGGTCACGCTGGGCAACGTGGTGGTGAAGGCGGGCGCGCGCAAAGTGCGGCGGCTCTACAACGAGCGCATACTGGCAGGCTTCGCCGGTGGGACGGCGGATGCCTTCACTTTGTTCGAGCGCTTCGAGGCCAAGCTGGAGAAGCACCAAGGCAACCTCACCCGCTCGGCGGTGGAGCTGGCGAAGGACTGGCGCACCGATCGCATCCTGCGGCGGCTGGAGGCCATGCTGGCGGTGGCGGACCGGGAGACCTCCCTCATCATCACCGGCAACGGGGACGTGCTGGAGCCGGAGATGGGCATCATCGCCATCGGCAGCGGCGGTCCTTACGCCCAGGCGGCGGCCCGGGCGCTGCTGGAGTGCACCCCACTGGGCGCCGAGGAAATCGTGCGCAAAGCGCTCACCATCGCCGCCGACATCTGTATCTACACCAACCAGCAGCATGTGATCGAGGTGCTGGAGTAGACGCCGGCGCCCCGGCTGCGATCCGTACGTCGCGGCCGAACGGTTTTCCGAGCGCCGGCAAGCTCAAGGGATCGCGCCCATGTCCATGACCCCCCAGGAAATCGTCCACGAGCTGAACAAGCACATCATCGGCCAGGAGGCCGCCAAGCGAGCGGTGGCCATCGCGTTGCGCAACCGCTGGCGGCGGCAGCGGGTGCCGGAGCCCCTGCGCCAGGAGATCACGCCCAAGAACATCCTCATGATCGGCCCCACCGGGGTCGGCAAGACGGAGATCGCCCGCCGCCTGGCGCGGCTCGCCGACGCCCCCTTCATCAAGGTGGAGGTCACCAAGTTCACCGAGGTGGGGTACGTGGGACGGGACGTGGACACCATCGTGCGCGACTTGGCGGAGGTGGCAGTCAAGCAGACCCGGGAGCAGGAGGCGCGCAAGGTGCGGCACCGGGCGGAGGAGCTGGCCGAGGAGCGCATCCTGAACGCCTTGCTCCCCGCGGCACGGGGCTTCGGCACCGAAGCGGCACCGGAGGCCGATAGTGCCACCCGGCAGAAGTTCCGCAAGAAGCTGCGGGAGGGCGAGCTGGACGAGCGGGAGATCGAGATCGAGGTGGCGGCGGTGCAGCCCCACATGGAAATCTTTGCCCCGCCCGGCATGGAGGAGCTGACCTCTCAAATCCAGGGTCTGTTCCAGAGCCTGGGCGCCGCTCGCCGGCGGCTACGCAAGTTGAAGATCAAGGAGGCGATGCGGCTCCTCACCGACGAAGAGGCAGCCAAACTCCTGAACGAGGACGAGATCAAGGCCAAGGCGGTGGCCAACGTGGAGCAGAACGGCATCGTCTTTCTGGACGAGATCGACAAGATCGCAAGCCGCGCCGAGACGGTGGGCGCTGATGTCTCCCGCCAGGGGGTGCAGCGGGATCTGCTGCCCCTGGTGGAGGGGACCACCGTGTCCACCAAGTACGGCATGATCCGCACCGACCATATCTTGTTCATCGCGAGCGGTGCTTTCCACCTGTCCAAGCCCTCGGACCTGATCCCCGAGCTCCAGGGGCGCTTCCCCATCCGGGTGGAGCTTGACTCTCTGTCGGTGGATGACTTCGAGCAGATCCTCACGAACACCGACGCTTGCCTCACACGCCAGTATCAGGCCCTGCTCGCCACCGAGGGGGTGAGCCTGGACTTCCGCCCGGACGGCATCCGGCGGCTGGCAGAGATTGCCTACCAAGTGAACGAGCGCACCGAGAACATTGGCGCCCGGCGGCTGTACACGGTGATGGAGAAGCTTCTGGAGGAGGTGTCCTTCGAGGCGGGGCGCCGCTCCGGCCAGAGCGTGGTGATCGACGCGCCCTACGTGGATGCTCGGCTCAAGGATCTCGCCCAGAGCGACGACCTATCACGCTACATTCTCTAGTGGGCTGCGGGCCGGCGTAAGCCCTACCGGGAGACGATCAGGGGCCTCAGGTTGAGGACGGTGGCAATGCGCCCGGCCGCCTCCCGGGCCGACGCGGCGTCGGGGTAGGGCCCAGCCTGCACCCGGAACAGCCGTTCGTGGAAGGCAAGCTCCAGGGAGCCCGCGAGCCAGGCGAGCTCGCTGCGCAGCCGCGCAAGGAAGGCTTCCGCGTTTTCCCGCAGCCCGAAGGCGCCCAATTGTAGATAGTAGCCCGGGGTGACAGGCTGCTCAGTCTGGGAAATGCTGCTCCCGGTGGAAGCAAGGGCAGAGCCCGCGACCTCCCTCCCAGGCCTGGCCTCTCCCGTCGAGGCGCTTTCCTGGGGGGGCAGGGCGGTGGGCTGTGCCCCCGGCAGCAGCGCCTCTACTTCCACCCAGGCGCTGCCCGTCTCCACCATGCCCAACTTGTAGGCCGCGGTGTAGGACAGGTCGATGATGCGCTCCGACAGGAAGGGCCCTCGGTCGTTGATGCGCACCACCACGGACTTGCCGTTGCCGAGATGGGTCACCCGAGCATAGCTCGGAATCGGCAGAATGGGGTGGGCTGCCGTCATGGCGTACATGTCGTAGGGCTCCCCCGAGGCGGTCGGACGGCCGTGGTAGCGGCGCCCGTACCAGGAAGCCATGCCCCGCTGCTTGAAGGGCCTCAGCTCCGCCATGGGGAGGTAGGTGCGTCCCATGGCCTCGTAGGGGCGGGTGTTGGCGGCGCGGATGGGTTCTGGACGGGGCACGGCGTCGGGAATCGCTTCCAGGTTGGGCGGGGG